>JBJONS010000301.1:0-8750 GCA_046051725.1 Pseudomonadota bacterium
GCGTCGGCCCGGCGGGCCGCCTCAGCCCCGGCCGCGGCCCACGGGGGCAGCGTCGCCCCCACCGCGGTCAGCTCGCGGTAGCGCTCGCGCAGGGCCTCGGTCTTGGCGCTGGCCTCGCCCAACATGGCGTCCACAGCGTCGTCTTCGTCAGGTAGCCCCGCAGCGGCGGTGGCCAGGGCCGCGGCGAGGGGGGCGCGCCCGTCGGCGGCCCGCCGCTCGAGCGCGGCGGCCTCGGCGGCCAGCGCCCCCGCAGCGTCGGCCAGCGCGCGCTGGGCCACGGCCAGGGCCGCCTCGGCGGCCGACTGGCCGGCTTGATCCCGGGCCAGCCCCTCGGCAGACTCGTCGAGCCGCTGGACCGCCTCGGCTTGGTCGAGCGCCGGGCGCTGGGGCGCGGCGGCCGCGGCGGCCGCGGCGGCGGTCTCTGCGGCCTGGTCGCGGGCCGATGCGGCGGTCGCAGCGGCCGAAGCGGCAGCGGCCGCATGGAGCTCGGCCGCACGGGCCTTCTTGTCGGCGTCGGCGGCCCCGCGCTGGGCGACCGCCAGATCGGCCGCAGCGGCGCGGGCGTGTTCGGCGGGCCCCCGCAGCGCGCCCAGCGCGGCGCGGGCGGCCCCGTCGGCCACGGTGGCCCCGGTGACCGCGGCGGCGGCGGTCGCTTCCGCGGCCTCGGCCCCGGGCAGGGCCGCGCCGGCCGCCTGGGCCTCGGCGGCGGCGGTCGCCTGCTCTGCGGCGGCGAGGGTCGCCCGGTCCAGCGCCGTGAAGGCGTCGGCAGACCGCTCATGGGCCGCGAGGGCGTCGAGATCTGGCCCGGCCGCGGCGCGGGCGGCCTCGGCGGCGGCCCGGCGCCCGTCGGCCTGCGCGGCCTGGGCGGCGGCGCGGTCCCGCTCATCGGCCCAGCGGGCGGCGGCCTCGGCGGCCTGGCCGGCGAGGCGGGCCTCTTCGCGCGCAGCGCCCAGACGCTGGGCCTCTGCTTGATCGGCGGCCTCGGCTTCGGCGGTCGGCAGCTGCAAGCCGCTCAACCGCTCTTCGGCGACGGCGAGCGCTTGGGCCCAGGCGCGGTTCATCTCGGCCGCCTTCCGGCCGAGCTTCTCGTAGTCGGCGGTGGCGGTGAGGCGCTCGAGGATGCCCGCCCGCTCGTCTTCGCTCGCGTGCAGCAGCTGGTCGAAGCGCCCCTGGGCCAGCAGCATGCTGCGCTGGAAGTCCTTCACGGTGAAGCCATCGAGCGCGTCCCTAAAGACCGGATCGGTGTCTTTTTGCTTGGCGCCGCTGGTGAGCAGCGCCCAGGCGCCGGTCGCGGGGTCCCGGCGCTCAAGCGAGCGCTGCACCGCTTGGAGCTTGCCATCGGGACGCTTGTGGGCCCGGGCCACCATCCACCGGGCCCGGTAGCGCGCCCGCTCGCCGCCCTCGAACTTGCTGAAGATGACCTCGGCCAGGGCTTCTGCGGCGCCGCGCGACATCAGCGCCTCGCCGACGTCGCCGGCCGCCCGCTCTCCCTCGGTGCGCGGCGTCGACCCGAACAGGGCGAGGCTGATCGTGTCCATCAGCGTGGACTTGCCCGCGCCGGTCGGGCCCTGGATCAAGAACAGAGACGCGCCCCCGAGGTCATTGTCGAGGTCGAGGCAGTGCTCGCCGTAGAGGCTGTTGAGGTTGTGGGCACGAATGCTGTGGAGCTTCACAGGGCACCCCCCTGGGCGGCGGTGATCATGGCGCGCCAGTCCTCATCCGAGGCCGCGCGGAGCTGGGCGAAGGCGGCGAGCACCGGCGGGGGCGCGCTCAGCCCGCGGTAGCGGGCGAGCTGCTGCAGGACCTCTTCGGGCTGCAGCGCGGTGAGGACGGGCACCGGCGCGTCCTCGGCCTCGGCCGCGGACGCGGCGACCACGTCGAGCTTGGCCACCACCGGCCGGCGGCCCTCGGGGTGGGCGCGCAGCGCGTCGTTGAGCTGCGCCTGCAGGTCGGCGGGCGGGCCGTCGAGCACCACCCGCAGGGCGAGGGCCGGCGGCAGGGGCTCGGTCCACGACAGGCCCCGCAGCGCCGCGCAGAGGGCGGGCAGCCGGTCGCTGAGGCTGAGCAGCGCCCGCGGCCGCGGCACCTCGAGGGGCTGCACGGTCGCCCGGCCCGCCGGGTCGGGGTCGAGGTCGACCAGCAGCACCTTGCGGACGCTGGCCTCGGTGAAGCTCGTGGCCACCGGCGTGCCCGAGTACCAGCCCCGGCGGTCGGCCACCGGGTAGCAGCGGTGGATGTGGCCCAGCGCGAGGTGCTGCAAGCGCGGATCGACCACGCTGTCGGGCAGGCTGTCGATCGACCCGACCTGGTGGATGGGCTGCGGGTAGTCGTCGGCCGTCGCCGGGCCCATCGTCAGGTGGCCGGTGCCGACCAGGGGCAACCCCGGCCAGCGCGCCGCGGCCGCGTCGCAGAGCCGGGCGTAGAGGGCGCCGAAGCGCGCGCCGAAGGCCGCGCGCACCACCGCCGGGTCGAGCTCGGTGGTGCGGACCCCGAGCCGGAACTCGTGCACATAGGGCAGGGCCACGCAGACCGCCTCGACCTGCCCGCCCCGCCCGCGCAGGGGCACGAGGTAGCGGTCGTCGGCCCCGCCGTCGGCCTCGTAGCCGCCGACCACGTGCACCTTCAGCGCCGCCAGCACCTCGGCGGGCGCGTCGAGGCGCGAGGGGCTGTCGTGGTTGCCCCCGACGATGACGACCTGCTGCACGCCGGTCTCGGCGACATCGGCCAAGAACCGAAAGTAGCGGGCCTGGGCCTCGGCGCTCGGCTGCATGGTGTCGAAGACGTCGCCGGCCACGACGAGCGCGTCGACCGCATGATCGCGAAGCGCGCCGCGCAGCCACTGCAGGAAGAGGTCGTGGTCGGGGCCGAGGCCCAGCCCGCCGAGGCTGAGGCCGAGGTGCCAGTCCGAGGTGTGGAGGATGCGCATGAGGGGCCCCGTCTGCGATCCCAGGGAGGATCGTCAGTCGCGGCGGGGCTAACCGGGGGCGGCCCGGGCGCCCGGTCAGATATTGACCACTACGCAGCTTCCGGTGGACGGGCGCCGACGGCGAGGTAGGCCGCGGTCTGCGCCCAGGCGCCTGGCTCGGCGGAGAGGGCCCGCAGCGCGGCGATCACAGCGTCGGCCTCCTCGGGCGTCATCAAGGTGGGCTCGACGATCTGCCGCTTGAACCCCATGGTCACGTCGACGAAGGCGTCCCAGCCGGCGGCCTCGGCGGTGAAGGGCTCGAGGCGCACCGCGACCTGGGCGAAGCCGGCCCGGGTCAACAGCTCCCGCAGCTTGCGGCCGATCTGCCGGTCGCCGCCGCGGGCCCGCTGCCCCGCCGCCGAGGCCTGCAGCAGGCGCTCGAGCGCGGGCGGCGCCGGGTGCACCAGCAGGTTGCCGTCGTCGGTGTCGAGCACGCAGACCCGCCCACCCGGCCGCAGGACCCGCCGCAGCTCGGCGAGCACCGCCAGCGGCCGCGGCAGGTGCTGAAAGAGGAAGCGCGCATACACCAGATCGACGCTCTGGTCGGCGATCGGCAGGGCGTCGGCCCAGGCCTCGATGAAGCGGGCCCGCCCGCCCGCCGCCGCGCAGCGCGCGCGGGCCCGGGCGAGCAGCGCGGGGTCGGCGTCGGCGCCGATGAGCGCGCCCTCGGGCACCAGCTCGAGCAGCCGCGCGCTCATCAGCCCCGGGCCGCAGCCGAGGTCGAGCACGGTGGCCGCGGGGTCGACCCCGAGGCTGGCGACCGCGGCCCGCTCGCGGTCGAGGGCGACCCCCGCCTGTCGCTCGAGCCGGCGCAGCTCGGCGCCCCGGTCGAGCTGGTCGAGGTCGTAGGAGGTCAGGCTCTGACCCCGATCATCCGCGCGCTCCATGTGCACCCCCACCGGGGGCTTCGGACGGGGCGCGCGCACCTGCAGCCTGCCCGGGGACGATCTCGCGCCGGCCCGCCAAGTCAGCGGTGGTGGCTCAGCAGGCCCCGCCCGCGTCCGGGTCGTCGTTGTCGATGAGCCAGTCGCAGTCGTTGTCGACGCCGTCGCAGACCTCGACCGCGAGGGGCGAGCGGGTGGGATCGGTGTCGTCGCAGTCGGTGGCCAGGGGCGCGCCGTCGAAGTCGACGTCGTCGTCGGGGGTCATCGCGTCGCAGTCGTCGTCGACGCCGTTGTAGGGCACCTCGGCGCGCAGCGGGCTGCGGCCGGGGTCGTTGTCGTCGCAGTCGGTCGCGAACACCGCGCCGTCGGCGTCGATGTCGTCGTCGGGGCTCAGCGGATCGCAGTCGTTGTCGACGCCGTCATAGGGCGCCTCGACCGCGTCGGGGTTGACGGCGATGTCGCGGTCGTCGCAGTCGACGTCGTTGAGGAAGCCGTCGCCGTCGCGATCCACCGCCGGGCAGGGCGGGTTGGGCTGGCCCGGGGTGGCGAGGTCGAGCGAGCGGCCGACCGTCACCGTGCCGGCGCACCAGGCCTCGGGCGCGTCGTTGGCGAGGTCAGAGGCGGCCAGATCGACGATCAGGCTCGGGTCGAAGCTCAGCGAGGCGCCGTCGAGCAAGATCCAGCCGCCCGCCGGATCCCACAGCACCTCGTCGCGCAGGTCGCCGTCGAAGGTCACCGACACGCCGCCCGCCTCGTTCTCGAGCTGCACCTCGGTCCACGCGTGATCGACCTCAGCGCCGCCGTTCTCGCGAATATCGGTCGAGGCGCCGATGACCAGGAAGCCGCCCGCCTCGATGACCACCGGGGCCTCGGCCTCGACCCGGTAGCTCGAGGTGCCTGTGTCGATGACCAAGCCGTTGACGTAGAGCGCCGCGTCGCCGGGGTTGTAGAGCTCGATCCACTCGCCCAGAGAGTCCCGCACGTAGCCGGGGTTGTTCAAGATCTCGGTGATGACGACGGTCTGGCCATCCCAGCGCTCGGGGTCGATGACCAGATCGCAGTTGTTGTCGATGTCATCGCCGGCCACCTCGCGGGCGTCGGGCGAGCGGGCGTCGTCCTCGTCGTCGCAGTCCCACGCGCCGATGGTGGTGCTGCAGGGGGTGAAGCCGTCGCCGTCGTTGTCGAAGCCCTCGTCGGCGACGCCATCCCCGTTGTTGTCGAGGCCATCGCAGTCCTCGACGTCGGCGCAGTCAGGGGTGCCGTCGAGGTCGGTGTCGGGCTGGTCCTCGTCGACGAGCCCGTCGCCGTCGTTGTCCACGCCGTCGCAGGCCTCTTCGTCGAGGCAGTCGGGGGTGCCATCGGCGTCGATGTCGGGCAGGCCCTCGTCGGCCCGCCCATCGCAGTTGTCATCGGCGCCGTTGCAGAGCTCGGCGGCGCTCGGGAAGACCGCCGGGTCGTCGTCATCGCAGTCGAAGTCGGCCGGGTAGCCGTCGGCGTCGGCGTCGACCTGGTCGCTGCCCTCGCCGGCGCCGCCGTCCTCGCCAGCGGTGTCTTCGAGCCCCCCGACGCTCTTGTCGCCGCAGCCAACGGCAGCGCCCGCGAGGAGGAGGAGCAGGAGCAGCGGGCGGACGGGTGTGCGCATGGTGGCCTCGGCGCCAAGCGCGGGTCGCTGGGCGCGTGCAGGGAGAGGTGGGCGGCGCAGTCTACCGATGGGGGCCGCCGCCCGTCCACCGGGGCGGCCCAGACCGGGCAGATCGGGCCTCAGACCGGGCGGAGCGCCGCCGGCCGCAGGGCCCGCAGGCGGACCGCCTCGAGGCCGTCCTCGGTGCAGACCTCGACCTCAAGCTCGAGCAGATCACCGTCGCGGCCGTCGATCACAGCGGGCAGGTCGTGCACCTGCCAGCCCCAGTGGGTCGGCGGGCCGGCCGGGCCGGTGCTCAGGCGGCGCTCTTCGTCGAGCGCGATCTCGAACCAGACGAGGATGGCCTCTACCGGGCCGTCGCCGTCCAGGCGCAGCAGGTGGCGGCGCGGCCCGGCCGGCAGCGGGGCCTCGGCGTGCAGGTCGACCTCGAGCAGGGCCACCGGGGCGCCGCGGCGGGCGGCGGGCGGCGGCGGCTTGAGGCCCCCCTCGGGGCGGCGGGCCGGGCGATCCGCGGCGGCGAGCAGCGGCCCCGGGTGCAGGCCCAGCGGGGCCAGGGCCGCGGTGAGCCGCGCCGGAAGGGGCGGCACCGCGTCAAAGCCGGCGCCGCCGTAGGCCGCCGCCCAGACGGTGAAGCCGCGGGGCAGCAGGCGGCCCCCCGGGGCCAACCAGCGGTCCCGCACGTCGCGGATGGTGTCCAGCACGCTCTCTTCGAGCGGATCGGTGCCGAAGAGCTCGTGGATGAGCAGGTCGACCGGGGCCGGCGGCGCGATGGCGAAGCTGCGGCCCTGGACCAGCTCGACCTTGTCAGCGAGGCCGTTCTCGGCGATGAGCGCCCGGGCGATCTCGATCACGTCGGCCTCGTCGCAGGCCCAGACGCTGGCCGCGCCGGCCCGGGCCGCGGTCGCGCTCAAGATGCCCGTGCCGCAGCCCAGCTCGGCCACCCGCAGGCCCGGCGCGTGGGCGGCGATCGCCGCGCCATAGGCCGCCACCCGCACCGCGTCGGCCACCATCGGCAGCTGGGCGCTGGCCAGCGCAAAACCGCCGGCCACCCCGTGCGCGTGGCCCTCGACCCCGAGCAGGCCGTGGCCCAGCGCGTCGTCAATGACCTCGTCGAGCGTGTCCTCGTCGAGCGGCGGCCCGCCGTCGGCGGCCAGGGCGGCGGCCAGGGCGGCCGCGTCGCCGCCGCCGGTCAGGGCCTGCAGCGCGCGGAGGTGGTCGAGGCGCAGCCCCGGGACCGCGGTGGTCGAGACGCTGTGCCGGGCGAGCCAGCCCCCCGCGCCGTCGAGCTGCAGCACGAGGCCCGGGGTGGTGCGCAGCCGCGCGCCCGGCCAAGGGAAGCCCATCATCACCCTCCGCGCCCGGCGACCTTCGGGCCGCCAAGGGCTATCCTGTGGGCATGCGCAGCCGCCCGCTCCTCCGCCCCTCTGCCCTGCTCCGCGTCGTTCCGCTCGCCTGGGCCTGCACGGCGCCCGGCGGGTCCAAAGCGCCGGCCGGCGGCGGGGGCGGCGGGGCCGAGACCGGCGGGGCCGAGACCGGCGGGGACGCGGGCCCCACGCTGGGGGTCGAGCGCCGCACCACCGCGGCCTGCGCCGATCCAAGCGCCCGCGCAGCGGCGCCCCTGCGCCCCTGGCCGACCTTGACCTTGCTCGAGGACGGCGTGGACGACGCGAGGACCAACTACGCGAGCGCCGGGATCGCCGCCGTGGACCTCAACGGCGACGACTGGACCGACCTCTACCTCGGCAGCTCGGGCGTCCACCGCCTGCTGCTCTCGCGCGGGCCGGGGGTCTGGGCCGAGGCCAACAGCGGCCTGCCCGACCTCGACGGCCGCCTCGTCGTCGGCGCCATCCCCGCCGACTACGACGCCGACGGCGATCAGGACCTCTACCTGCTCGTGCTGCACGGCAGCAACGCGCTGTGGCAGAACGACGGCGCCGGGCGCTTCACCGACGTGACCACCGCGGCGGGGCTCGGCCTGCACGAAGAAGACACCGTGCACGCCACCTGGGCCGACCTCGACGGCGACCTCGACCTCGATCTGGTGGTCTCGAACCACTGGGAGGGCGAGCACCTCGCCGCCTTCATCGAGAGCGGCGACTGGCTGCCCGCCCACCCCAACCGCGTCTACTTGAGCGACGGGGACGGCACCTTCACCGAGGCCACCGACCAGCTGCCCGCCGCGGCCCGCGACGGCTACTCTTTTGTCGAGGTGGCGGTCGACCTCGACGAGGACGGCCTGCCCGAGCTCTACTCGGTCAACGACTTCGGCCGCTTCGCGACCCCCAACGTGCTGGCCCGCCGCACGGCCACCGGCTGGGACCTGGCGGATCGCCCGACCGGCCTCGACCTCGCCCTCTTCGGGATGAGCGCCAGCATCGGTGATCTGAACGAGGACGGCCGCTGGGACCTGGTGATGTCGAGCTGGGGAGAGCTGGCCGTCGTCGAGACCGACGCCAACGGCGACTTCTACCGGAGCGACCGCAGCCGCGGCCTGACCCTCTCGGCCGAACAAGAGACCGCCTGGGGCAGCGCGCTGCAGGACCTCGACAACGACGGCGACCTCGACCTCGCCGTGACCATGGGGCCCATCGTCGGGAACCCCGAGACCGAGGACGCCGACGCAGCGGCGCTGGGCGTGCGCCACGTCGAGGACCAGCCCGACGGGCTGTGGGTCCAGGGCCCGGACGGCTGGTTCACCGACGAGGCGCCGGCCTGGGGTTTTGACCGCCGGGGCGTCGGGCGCGGCCTGCTGGCCGTCGATCTCGACCTGGACGGCACGCTGGACCTCATCCGCCGCGAGGTGGACGGCCCGACCCGGGTCGAGCAGGGCGTCTGCGGCGAGAACAACGGCTTGGTCATCTCTCTGCGACAGCCGGGGCCCAACCCTGACGCCATCGGCGCGGTCATCGAGGTCGAGGTGGGCGGGCGCCTGCACCGCCGGCGGGTGCACGCCGGCGGCGAGGGCATGGCAGCGGGAGGCCCCCCCGAGGTCCACGTCGGTCTGGGCGCCGCCGCCGCGGCCGACGCCGTCAGGGTGCGCTGGCCCGACGGAGAGCGCTCGACCCTGGCCGAACCCGCTGCGCTCAGCGCCGGGGCCGTGCGGCTGATCCGCGGGGGCTGATGCCGACGCGCCGACCGGGCGCGTCCGCCCCCATCGATCCGGACCAGACAGCACCTGCCATAGCCGAGGCCTTCGCGGTGACTCGTTCATCGCCCACAGGGGCAGCTGGCCGCCCCGGGCGCGGGGGGTTTCCAAAGG
>JBJONS010000302.1:0-2849 GCA_046051725.1 Pseudomonadota bacterium
TCCGAAGAAGTTGTGACCGGTGTGACCGGGGCCGCCCAAAACCTTCGTTTTGGACGAGTCTGGCACACTGAGAACAGCGTGCTGGACGTGATCAACAGGTCGAAGGGTACTCCCAACGGGATTCGAACCCGTGTCTTAGCCGTGAGAGGGCTATGTCCTAGGCCTCTGGACGATGGGAGCGAGGATGGTACTCCTAACGGGATTCGAACCCGTGTCTTAGCCGTGAGAGGGCTATGTCCTTGGCCTCTGGACGATAGGAGCCCAAGTGGTTGGGGCGCCAGGACTCGAACCTGGAACCTACGGAGTCAGAATCCGGTGTGCTGCCAATTGCACCACGCCCCAGTGAGGGATGACCGCAAGCGGTCGGGAAACCCGGGGTTGGTGATTGCTCACCTCTGACCCCCTCGGATTTGCCCCCCAAGGACACCCGGTCTTTATCAGCCCCTCCGGTGGGTGTCAAGGCGAAGCCGCTCGATTTTGGTGTGCGGCTGGATGGTCGTTGAGACGCTGGCTCGAAGCACAAGGATGGCGCGCTGGGCTCCCGCGCCCCCTCGCACGGGGCCCCGCGCTTGGGCCTGCGTCGTCCTTAGGCCGCCCGGGCCGCGCCGGCCCGCAGGCGACGCACGCTGGTCTCTTTGCCGAGCCCGAGCAGCATCTCGTAGACGCCGGGGCCCACGCCTTGGCCGGTCAGCGCCACCCGCACCGGCTGGGCGAGCTTGCCCATCTTGGCGCCGCGCTCGGCGAGCAGCGCGTCGACCACGGCGGTCAGGGCGGGCTCCTCCCACACCGGCTCGGCCTCGAGGCGGTCGGCCAGGGCCGAGAGCAGCGCGCCCGCCTCGGGCTTGAGGTGCTTGGCCACCGCCGCCTCGTCCCAGCTGAGCTCCGCGTCGTCGATGAAGAAGAAGCGCGCCTGCTTGGCCAGCTCGACCAGGGTGCGGCTCCGCTTCTGAAAGGCGCCGATGATCGCCGGCAGGCGCGCGCCGAGGCCCGCGGTCGCGTAGCCCTCGGCCTCCAAGAAGGGCAGGGCCCGCTCCACCAGCTCGGCCGGGGCAAAGCTCTGGATCCAGGTCTGGTTCAGCCACTCGAGCTTGTCCATGTCCCAGCGGGCGCCGCTGCTGCCCACGTCCGACAGGCGGAAGTGCTCGATGAGCTCGGCCTCGGTGAAGACCTCTTGATCGCCGTGCGACCAGCCCAGCCGGGCCAGGTAGTTGAGCATCGCCTCGGGGACGATGCCCATGTCTCGGTAGGATCCGAGGCTCGTGTGGCCGTGCCGCTTGCTCAGCCGGCTGCCGTCGGGGCCGAGGATCATCGGCAGGTGGGCGAAGCGGGGGACCTCGGCGCCCATCGCGTGGTAGATGTGGATCTGCTTGGGCGTGTTGTTGATGTGGTCGTCGCCGCGCGCGACCAGGTTGATGCCCATGTCGTGATCGTCGACCACCACGACAAAGTTGTAGGTCGGCGTGCCGTCGGTGCGCAAGATGACCAGGTCATCGAGCAGCTCGTTGCGGATCTCGATGCGGCCCTTGATGAGGTCGTCGATCACCGTGACGCCCTCGATGGGCATCTTGACGCGGATGGCGTGCGGGCCGCAGTCCGGGCCCAGGTCCTTGTCGCGGTTGCGGCGGTCGTAGCGCGGGTCCTCGCCGTTGGCGCTCTGCGCGGCGCGCATCTGGTCCAGCTCCTCGGGGGTCGCGTTGCAGCGGTAGGCGAGGCCGCGCGCGAGCAGGTCCATCGCCACGGCGCGGTAGCGGTCGTAGCGCTCGGACTGCCGGTAGGGTCCGAAGGGGCCGCCGATGTCGGGGCCCTCGGTCCAGCGCAGGCCCAGCCAGGCGAGGTCCCGCAGGATCTGCTCCTCGTGCTCTTTCTTGCTGCGCTCGGGGTCCGTGTCCTCGATGCGCAGCACGAAGGCGCCGCCCTCGCGGCGGGCCTCGAGGTAGTTCGAGAGGGCCGTGCGGGCGCCGCCGATGTGAAGGTGCCCGGTGGGGCTCGGGGCGAAGCGGACGCGGAGGGTCATGGGGTCGCTCTGGCGAGGTGTGAACGCAGACGGCGCCCGTTGGGGCGCCATCGGGTGGGGTGCAGCGAAGGCAGAGAGGGTGGGGCGCGCCGGGGCGCGGCTCAGTTCGCCGCGGCTTCGGGGTAGCGGACCAGCGGCTGGCCATGGCCGCGCAGGGCCGCCTCGGCCGCGTCGTACCAGCGGTCTTCGAGCAGGCGGCTGCTGGCGTCGAGCTCCATCGCGGCGTCGAAGGCGGCGAGATCACCGGCGGTGTGCGCGCCGCGCAGGTCGGCCCAGGCGGTCGCCCGGTGCGACCAAGCGTTGACCAGGTCTTGGTGCACCGGCACCAGGGTCGGCTCGGTCAGCGCGATGGCGGTCGCGGCCTCGGCCAGGGCCTTGGCCTCGGGGATGGCGACCTCGTCGAGCTTCGCGGCGATCGACGCCGCGTCGGGCTTGGGGTCGGCCTTGGACTTCAACCCGATGGTGATCTGCTCGAAGTTCTTGAGCAGCACGGTGTTCTTGGCGAGCAGCGGCTGGACCGCCTCGCGGTACTGCGCGTAGCCGTCGGGCCCCTGGTCTTGGCAGGCGACGAGGCCCAAGAAGAGGAGGCTGGTGCAGAGGCGGGGGTGGAGCGTGGTCATCGGCGGCTCTCCTGGGGCGCGCTCACCCCCGCGGGCGGGGCGCAGCGCCGGTCGGGCGCCTATTCCGGCGCGGGCGGGCGCGCAGCGGGGCGCAGCGGGCCGGCGCCGGGATAGGGCGGAGCGGCCGCGGGGACGCCGTCCCCGACGGTGAGGGGAGGGGACAGATGCCCATCGTCGAGCGCGGCCTCGCGCGCCTGCGCCAGCTCACCTGCGCG
>JBJONS010000303.1:0-5253 GCA_046051725.1 Pseudomonadota bacterium
AACCTTGCGGTTGTGTGGGTTCGAGTCCCACCGCCCCCACTCAAGACATGAACCCAGCTGGTCGCCGGCAGAACGCCGACCTCCATCTGGCAAAAAGGCCGGGTCTCCCCCGGCCTTCTTCCGTTTCGGTGTCCTCGGGTCCGGCGTCCGCTTCGGCCCCGGCATCGGCCCCGGCTCCGCTCAGGCCCCGCGCGGGTGGTAGGCGGCGTGCGCGGCCTGGAGCCGGTGGCGCGCGACGTGGGTGTAGATCTCGGTCGTGCTGAGATCGGCGTGCCCCAGCAGCGTCTGCACCGCGCGCAGGTCTGCGCCGTGGCGCAGCAGGTGGGTCGCGAAGGCGTGGCGCAGCGTATGTGGGCTCAGCTTGCCCACAATACCCGCCAGCACAGCGTTGTGGCGAACCCGCAGCCACATGTTCTGCCGGCTCATCGGCGCGCCCCGGTCGGTCGGGAAGATCCAGGCCCCCAGCGGCCCAGCCTCGAGGCAGAGCGCGCGCCAGGCGAGCACCACCTCTTCGGCGCGGTCACCATAGGGCACCAGCCGGTCTTTTCCGCCCTTGCCGCGCACCACCAGCCAGCCCGGCCTCCACTGGACCCAGCGCAGCCCGACCAACTCGCTCACCCGCAGCCCGGTGGCGTAGAGCAGCTCGAGCATGGCGGCGTCGCGCAGGCCCAGCGCGGTCGCCCGGTCGGGGGCGGCGAGCAGGGCGTCGACCTGGGGCTCGCTCAGGTCGTGCGGCAGCCGACGCCCGCCGCGGGGCACGCTCACGTCCAACGCCGGGTTGACGTCCAGCTCGCCCTCTTCGACGAGGTACGCGAAGAGCTGGCGCGCGGCGCTGCGGTGCCGCTGCACGCTGCGGGCGGCCAGGCCGGCCTCGGTCAGGCTGTAGATCCACTCCTGAAAGCACACCCGGTCGACCTCGCTGGGCGCGGTCAGGCCCCGCGCGCGCAGGAAGCGCACCAGATCGGCCAAGTCGCGGGCGTAGGCCTCGGTCGTGTGCGGCGAGAGCATGCGCTCGACCCGCCCCACGGTCAAAAAGCCCTCCACTGCGTCATCGAGGGTGCCAGAGCCCTCTGCCTCCGCCTCCGCCTCTGCCGCCTGGGGCGACGGATCCGCGGCCGGCGCCGCGCCGGGCCTCACTCGCCCGCCCCGGCGTCGACGGGGGGCGCGGTCGTGGGCAGCCCGAGGACCGGCGGGGGCTCGGGAAGGGCCAGCGGCGCGCGGATCACGCCGACCCGCGAGGGCACACCCATCAACAGCGTGGGATCTTCGCCCGACTTCGCGCGTGCGGCCGGACCCTTGAGCCAGGCCGCCACGCCCTCGGCCAGCGCGACCGCCGTCTGCTGCTGGAAGTGTGGGCTGCGCAGGAGGCGCTCCTCGTCGGGGTTGCTGATGAAGCCGGCCTCAAAAAGCACCGCTGGGCAGCGCGCGCTGGCGAGCACGGTGAAGGCCGCGCCCTTCACGCCCAGATCCCGCAGCTCGCCCGGCCCGTAGGTGCGCGCGTGCCGGGCCACGGCCCGACGCTGCAGGTCGGCGGCCAGCCCGAGGCTCAGCCGGTCCGTGCCCGCCACGACGAGGCTGGCCATCAGCGCGTCATTCTGGGTGAGGTCTTCGCCCAAGGCCCCCAGCTCGCGGTTCTCGCGGGCGGCCACCCGGGCGGCGCCCTCGTCGGTGGCGTTGTCCAGCACGTAGGTCTCGACGCCGCGGGCCTCGGGGCCGGGGGCCGCGTTGATGTGGACCGACAGGAACAGGTCGGCCTCGCGGGCGTTGGCCACCGCCGCCCGGGCCCGCAGCCCGAGGAACTCGTCGGCGTCGCGGGTCAGGATGACGTCCACGTCATGCTCTTCACGGAGGAGCTGCGCGGCACGCCGGGCGATCTGCAGCGCGATGTCGGCCTCGCGCGCGCCGCTCGGGCCGACGGCGCCGTGGTCGTGTCCGCCGTGCCCGGCGTCGATCACGACCAGCGGCACCCCCGGTCGCCGCGTGGCCAAGGCCGGCGACCGCGACAGGCTGGCGCCCTTGAGCCAGGACAGCAGCTCTTCGTCGCCGGGCAAGCCCGGCTGGGAGCGGAGCGCGGCGGCGTCCACCTCCTCGACCGCGCTGCTCCACGGATCCAGGGGCTGGCCGGCGGCGGCCGGGGCGCCCGCGGGGGCCACGACCCCTCCCGACAGCTCGACGTCGATGATCGTGGCGACGTAGCGGCCGTTCTGGAGCAGGTCGCGGGCCGACAGGCGGGCCGGCCGGTCGGTCTCGACCAGCACCTGCACCGCGGTGGCCATCGGCCGAAAACCCACGGCGCGCAGCCCGTTCTTCTCGACGACCACCCGGGGGCGGGCCGCCGCCGACAGCGTGCTGTCGCCGAGCAGCACGGCGGCGCGGGCCTGGCCGTCCTCGCCGCGGGGGAGCTGGCGCAGCTGCAGGTCGGCCGGCGGACCGTCGGCCAGCACGACGATGCGGGCCCCGCCGGGGACCACAAAAGGCCTCAGCCCCTTGATCTCTCCGGCCGCTGCGGCGTTGGCGAGGCCGAGGAGCAGCCCGAAGCACACGGACGGCCTCCCCCACCGGCGTGGGGGACGCGGGGCCCCTGCGGGCCGCCCTCCCCTCCCCTCACCCACCGGGCGCCCCCGACCGGGCCGCTGCGGCCAGCCCCGCCAGCGCGTAGAGCTGGTCGAGTGCGGCCCGCGGGCTCAGCTCATCGACCTTCAGCGCGAGCACAGCGTCCCGGAGGGCGATCAGGCGCGGATCGGAGGGAGGGGGCGCGGCGGCAGGCGCGGGAGCGGCCGCAGGAGCGGGAGTGGGCGCGGCCGGCCCCTCGCCGCGGGCGAACAGCCCGAGCTGGCGGGTCGGCGGTCCGTGGCGCGGCCGGCGCTCAAGCTCGGCCAGCAAGGCCCGGGCCCGCTCGAGCAGGTCGCTGGGCATGCCGGCGAGGCGGGCGCACTGCAGACCATAGGACTTGCTCGCCCCGCCGGGCGCCAGCACGCGCAAAAACTCAACCTTGTCGCCCCACTCAGCGACCTTGACGTGCAGGTTGACCACCGCGGCCCGGTCCTCGGCCAGCGCGACCAGCTCGTGGTAGTGCGTGGCGAAGATGGCGCGGGCGCGCACCTTGTCGACCATCTGCTCGGCGGTGGCCCAGGCGATGCTCAGCCCGTCATAGGTGCTGGTGCCCCGGCCGATCTCGTCGAGCAGCACGAGCGATCGCGGGCTCGCCTGGTGCAAGATCGCCGCGGTCTCGGCCATCTCGACCATAAAGGTGCTGCGGCCGCGGCTGAGGTCATCGCTGGCGCCCACCCGCACGAAGATGCGGTCGCAGAGGCCGATCCGGGCCCGCTCGGCCGGCACCGGGCAGCCCATCTGGGCCAGCAGCACGATGAGCGCCGTCTGCCGCATGATCGTGGACTTTCCGGCCATGTTTGGGCCGGTCAGGATGATCAGGCGCTGGTCGCCGCTGAGCACCAGATCGTTGGGGACGAAGGCCTCCTCGGCGGCGGCCTCGAGCACCGGGTGGCGCCCGCCGCGGATGTCGATGACGTCGCCCTCGTCGAGGCGGGGCAAGGTCCAGCGCAGGGCGGCGCCCAGCTCCGCGAAGGTCGCGAGCACGTCGAGGCGGGCGAGCTCGGCCGAGAGGTGCAGCAGCGGGCCGGTCTGGTCGGCCACCCGGCGGCGCAGCTCGACGAAGCGGGCGTACTCAAGCGCCTTGGCCCGCTCGTCGGCGCCCAGCACCTTGTCTTCAAACTCTTTGAGGGCCGGCGTGATGAAGCGCTCGCAGTTGCTCAGGGTCTGCTTGCGGATCCACCGATCCGGCACCCGGTCGAGCTTGGATTGGGGCACCTCTAAAAAATAGCCAAAGACACGGTTGTACTTGATCTTCAGCGTGTTGATGCCGCTCGCTTCGCGCTCGCGGGCCTCGATGTGGGCGATGGCCCCCCGGCCCTCGCGGGCGAGCAGCCGCAGCTCGTCGAGCTCGGGGTCGGCGCCGTCGCGGATGAGCCCGCCCTCGGTCAAGGCGGCCGGGGGCTCGTCGACGAGCCAGCGCTCGATGTCCTCGGCGAGCGCGGGCAGCAGATCGAGGCCGGGATCGAGCAGGTCGGGGTGCCCGTCGACCGCCGCCACCAAGCCCGGCAGGGCCCGCAGCGAGGCGGCCAGGGCCAGCAGATCCCGCGCGTTGCCGCGCTCTTGGGCGATCTTGCCGCAGAGCCGGGCCAGATCGGCCACCCGCCCCAAGGCCTCGCGCACCGGGCGGCGCAGCCGGCCCTCGCTGAGCCGCTCGACCGCCGCCTGCCGCCGCTGCAGCGCGCCGATCTCGACCAGCGGCTGCAACAGGTAGGACCGCAGCAGCCGCCCGCCCATCGGCGTGCAGGTGCGGTCGATGAGGCTGATCAGCGCGCCTTTTCGGCCCTCGCCCCGCAGCGGCCGCAGCAGCTCGAGGTTGCGCCGGGCCGCCTCGTCGAGCACGAGGTAGCCGCTGGGATCGACGACCCGCAGGCGCATCAGGTGGCTCAGCGAGACCCGCGCCTGGTCCTTGGCGTAGCGCAGCAGCGCCCCCGCCGCGCCCAGGGCCGGGCCCAGCCCGTCGGCGCCAAAACCGAGCAGGTCGGCCACGCCGAGCTGGGCGCAGAGGCGCTGCCGGCCCGCCGCCACGTCAAAGGCCCGGCGCTCAAGCGTCCGGCGCACCCGACCGCGCAGGGCAGCGTCCAGCTCGGTGTCTTCACCGGGCGCTTCGAGCGCCGCCCGCGCCGCCTCGGGCAGCAGCACCTCGCGGGGGTCGACCCGGCTCAGCGCGGCCCCCAGCGCCTCGGCCGGGCACTCCATCAGCTGCAGCTCGCCGGTGGTGGCGTCCAGCACGGCGATCCCGACGATGGGCTTGCCCGGATCGCTGACCGCGGCGAGGTAGCAGGGCTCGCGGGCCTCGACCGACTCGCCCTCGTAGGGCAGGCCGGCGCTGACCACGCGCACCAGCTCGCGCGTGAAGACCCCGGGCGAGACCTCGTGCTGCTCGGCGACCGCCACCCGACGCCCCGCGTCAGACAGGCGCTGGAGCATCGCCTCGAGCGCACGGTAGGGGAAGCCCGCCATCGGGATGGGGTCGGGGTCGCCCTTGTTGCGGCTGGTCACCACCAGCTCGAGCAGGCGGGCGGCCTCGTGGGCGTCCTCGAAGAAGCACTCGTAGAAGTCGCCCATCCGGTAGAGCAAGAGCGCGTCTGGCTCGACCTTCTTGAGGTCGAGGTACTCCCGCATCATCGGCGTGTCGGCCGC
>JBJONS010000304.1:0-3376 GCA_046051725.1 Pseudomonadota bacterium
CGCGCGAGCCAGCGCACCCGGTGCAGGACACCGGCTCGGCCCTGCTCGGGCTCGCCGCAGTGACCTTCCTGTTCTTCATCGCCGGGGCTGGCTCGGCCTGCAGGGGCGACAGCGGTCAGCAGCCGACCTTCGCGAGCTTGAGCAGCCTCGTCGAGGTGACCAACTGCATCCCCGCCGAGGACGGTGACACGGGGTACCAGCGCGCCGGCGGCGGTGACTCGGGGTGGTGGGACTCGGGGTGGTGGGACTCGGGGTGGTGGGACTCTGGCGCCTATAGCGACACCGGATTGACGCCCAGCCCGCCGTTCACCGCCGATGAGGCCCCGCCACCCGACGCCGCGGTCGACAGCGGCGGAGAGGTCGACAGCGGCGGAGAGGTCGAGGACGAGCAAACGAAGCCCAAGGCTCCGGCACCCAGCCGCCCCCCGGCCACCCGTCCCTGCCAAGCCGTCGAGCGGATCGACGAGGTCCAATCCGGCGGCTGTGCTGGAGGCAGCTCGGCGGCGGCCGGCGCGCTCGCCGTCTTGGCCCTGCTGCCGACGCTGCGCCGCCGTCGTCGTGAGGGGACCGCATGACTCTCCACCTGATCACCGTTCTGTTCTTCTTCGACGCCCAGGCGGCGGGCTGGGAGGTCGCCCCCCAACGGCCATGCAACCTGCGGGCTGCGCCGAGCGACGCGTCGCGCGCGGTCGGCTACATCAAGCCTGGGGTCGTCGTCTCCGCCGCGTCCGTGACACCCGACGGCTGGGTGAGCGTGGCCCAAGGCACAAAGACGGGCTGGCTCGGCCCCGAGTGCAAGTGGGAGGCGATGGCCGTCGAGGAGCCCGCGCCCGCCGTCGTCGAGGCGCCGACACCCGAGTGCCCAGTCTGCCCAGAGCTTCCGCCGCCTCCGCCGCCGCCGGTGGTGGACGAGCAGCGGGCCAGCTACGGCGGCGTGTTCTTGGGGCGCAGCGCGACCACGGACGCGTACCTCGGACAGGGTGGCCAGCTGTCGGTGGGCGGCCTCGCCCTGCTGCGCGTCGAAGACTCGGCGTGGTTCACCGGGCTCAGCGCCGCCTATCTGGGCGGATCGCGGTTCGAGCGGCAGGTCATCCCCTTCGCCCCGGGCATCGGCGCTGGGGGGGCTGGCATCGGGAACGTCGCGAGCATCTACACCGACGTCCGACACATCCCGATCGCGTCGGTCACCGGCTACGGCTGGGAGCTCTGGCGGATGGAGCTGCTCGCCGCCGCCGGTCCCAGCGCCCACCGCTTCAGCGTGCTTCGCCGAGAGCAAGTCTCGGGCGTGAGCCAGCAGCGCGGCGCAGAGGGTCCGAGCGGCAAGCAGCAGACCGAGCTGACCACGTACACTGTGGATCGCAAGTTTACGGGCGACTCGTCCAAGTGGGCGCTGGGCGCCACGGCCATGGCCGGCGCCGTGTTCGACGTGGGCGACATGCCGTTCGTGAAGGGTCGGTGGAGCATGGGCATCTTCGGCATGGCCTCGACCCCGCTCGGGCGCCAGGGCTGCGGAACGGACGACGACAACGACCCAGGCTTCGGCACGGTCTGCGTCCCGCTGCAGATCGAAGAGACCCGGCGCTCCTACTACACCCAAGGCAAAGAAGACACGGACCGCATCCAGTCGACCGACAGCGACCCGTTGCTGCCGGTCCGCGGTCTGACCTGGTCGGTGAACTCCACCCTGCTGTTTCAGTTCTAAGCGAGGATTCCATGCCCAAGCAGTTCGGGTCCTGCACCCTCTCGGCGGGGGCGTTGGCGCTCCTCGGGTGCGGCGCCAAGCCCGTCGCCGACTTCGTGATCGTGGACGTGCCCGTGATCACCACCACCACCCAAGCGGGGGAACAACGCCTATCGGTCGATGACGCGGCCTTCGCCTCGTGCTCTGACGCCGACTGGAAGACGGTCGAGACCGCACCGGACACCACGACGCCAATCCAGGCGGGCACCACGGTCGTGATCAAGCCTGCCGATGTGATGACCTACGATGGGTACAACTTCGACCAGGTCCTCGAGCGGGCCCTGATGAACGACCTGAAGGGCAAACAGTCGCTGCGGTGCCCGGACGCCGGCGAGGCCGCGCGCACGCCGGCGCTCTGCGACCCGTCGGTCCGCACGGGCGCGCTCGTGCAGCCTGAGCTCAAGCGAGACCTCTGCGATCCGTATTGGCTCGACTGCATCTCGGCGTTGGAGACCCGCGCTGCGCAGTCTGAAGGCAACCAGGGCGTGAGCGACTTCACCTCGGTCATGGTCCCGACCGATGCCCGGTATCTGCCGCAGCTGACGGCAGACACGGTGCAGCGCTGCCGCTGCGGCGCGAGCGACGTCGATCTCGAAGCGGCGCACGACGAGCTGCTGGCCGCCTGGGTCGCCAACGAAGCGGCGTTCACACGCACGGTCAGCGGCGACGCCTCGCTGACGGTGACCAACGGGGCCGAGACCTGGACCAGCGACCCGCAAGACGGGGCCTCGTCCGACCGCAACGCGGGCATCTGCGGCGTCTGGCTGGTCTCAGACAACGTCTACGCATCTCTTTTGGCCCCGAAGGATGGCGGCGAAGACGCGACGAGCTTGCTCGAAGACTACTGTGGCGGTGTGCCCCTTCCCAAGGGCGCCGAGCTCAAGAGCGACGCGGACGACGACAGTTCGACGGCCCCCGCGGACGAGCGCGCCGAGACCACAGCAAAGGCGCCCAACCTCCCGCTCACGATGTTCGCGTGGGAGCAAGAGGGTGCGGGGTATCGCCGCCTCGGCGGTGTGGGCGACCTCACCAACGCCTACGTCCTGCCCGGCATCGATCACCGCAGCCGCGCCTGCCCCAAGTGCAGGCGCGCGAAGTCGGGCGACGACCAGGGGCAAGACAGCTGCGCGGCGTCCAGCGGCGCGATGCAGCTCTTCTGGAGCGACGATCTTCGCCACCGCGCCGCCCAGCAAGGGACGAAGGTCCACGTGCTGGTGGCCGAGTGCAGCCCCGGCGCGCGCACCCAAGAGCTGGGGTGGCAGCGCGCGTGCTGGCACGCCGAGCTTCCGCCTGCGTCGCTGGCCGCCGGCCAGCACACGACGATCACCATCAAGGGGATCACCGATCAGGTGCAGCGCGAGCCCGCGGCGGCGTCAGAGTAGCGGTGCCGGGGCGTGAGGCGGAGGGGGACCGACGCGGTTCACGCACCGCGCCGAGCGATGGCCAGACATCGGAGCTCCATGGCGTCAGGGGCGCCTGATCGGGCGATTTCGCCGCGCTCCGCCGGTGCTTCACGGCCCGCCCACCGGTGCGCCACCGCGGCCCCGCCCGCCACCGCCTCGCGCGCGCCAGCCCGGCCGGACGGCGGGCCGCAGGCCCGGTCGGCCCCGCCGACCGAGGGCGACCGCCCGAGCC
>JBJONS010000305.1:0-4291 GCA_046051725.1 Pseudomonadota bacterium
GCTCGTCGAGCAGCAGCACGTCGGGGTCGCCGGCGAGCACCTGGCCGAGCAGCACGCGCAGCTTGTAGCCGCCCGACAGCACCTTGAGCGGCTGGCGGTGCCGCGCCGTGGGGATGTTGAGCCCCTCGAGCACCTCGGCGGCCCGGGCCTCGAGCGCGTAGGCGTCGGTGCGGGCCAGGGTCTCTTCGACCCGGGCGTACTCGAGCGGGTCGAAGTCCTCGCCGGCGTCGGCCGCCTCGACCATCCGGTCGTGGGCCTGCAGCGCCGCCCAGGCCTCTTCGGCCCCTTGCATCACCACGTCGATGATGCGGGTCTCTTCGTAGCGGAAGTGGTCCTGGCCGAGCACGCCGAGGCGGGCCTTGCGGGGCACGACCACCTCGCCGGTGCTGCTGCTCTCCTCTCCCGACAAGATCCGCAGCAAGGTCGACTTGCCCGCGCCGTTCGCGCCGACGATGCCGTAGCGGCAGCCGGGCAACAGCTGCAGGTTGCAGTCCTCGAAAAGAACCTGCCCGCCGAAGGTCTTGGACAGGTTGGTCGCGGTGAGCACAGGAGCCTCTGGGGAGCGGGCGGCGAAGGGGGCGGAGCGGGCGGCGGGCCCAGCGGGAGGGCCCAGGCCGGCCGTCGGGGGCGCTAGCCGGCCACCGCCGGCGGCTCAAGCGACGCTCCGGGGACAACCGCGCGGCCCGCCAGCGTGACTCAGGCTTGAGTTACGCCGCCGCGCCCGCTACGCTGCGGGCAGGAGGCACGATGCGCCCGCCCCTCCCCGACCGCCCGCCGCGCTGCGCCGCGGCCCGCCCGCCGACCCGTCCGCCGAGCCCCGCGCCGCGCCGCGCTGCCCTGCTCAGCCTCGCGCTGATCAGCGGCTGCGGGGCCAAAGACGACGCCACGGCGCCCGCCGCGGGCGACGATGGGGGCGCGGCCGACGGCGGCGATCTCCCCGCCGATGTCGCCCCGCTCAGCTGCGAGGCCGCCTCTCTCCCGCCCCGTCAGCTGCGGCTGCTCACCCGGGTCGAGTACGCCCAGACCGTCGAGGCGGTGTTCTCGACCCTGGCCGGCGGCGACCCGGTCGGCGCGGCCTGCGCCGACGACGGCGACTGCGACCTGCGGCGCGAGACCTGCGAAGACGAGGTCTGCGTGGCCCTGCCCTGCGACCAGTACACCTTCACCTACACCGGCAGCGCCAGCACGGTGGTGGTGGCCGGCTCGTTCAACGGCTGGGCCGCCACCGCCGCCGCGGGGGGCTGGCCGCTGTCCTTCGACGACGGCTTGGGCCTCTGGCGCGGCACCTTCACCCTGCCCGAGGGCAGCAGCAGCTACAAGCTCGTGCTCGACGGCGGCACCTGGATCACCGACCCCGAGAACCCGGCGCGTGAGCCTGACGGCTACGGCGGCGAAAACAACGTGCTGAGCGTCGACTGCAGCGGCGAGGCCCCGACCAGCGGCGGCGGGTGGCGCGACGTCGACCCGCTCGCAGACTTCCCGGTCGAGAGCCGCCCCCAGCACTACGCCTTCGACAACAGCGCCGAGGCCGGCTTGGTCACCGCGACCCACCTCGAGCGCTACATGGCCGCCGCCGCGACGCTCGCCGACGTGCTGGTCGACGAGCACCCCGCCCTGCTCGGCTGCGACCCGGCCGACGCGGCCTGCGCGGCCAACAGCCTCGACCGGCTGCTGCCCCTGGCCTTCCGCCGGCCGCTGACCGACGCCGAGCGCGCCCGCTACCACGACCTCGCCGCCGGGGCGGGTTTTGCGGTGGCCGCCCGGGTGGCCCTGAGCGCGCCGGCCTTCTTGTACCGGTCCGAGCTCGGGATCGACCGCGGCGACGGCGTCTTCGCGCTCACCGACCACGAGCTGGCCTCGGCCCTGTCCTACACCTTGACCGCCGGGCCGCCCGACGCCGCCCTGCGCGCCGCGGCCGACGCCGGCGCGCTCCACGACCCGGCGACCCTGGCCGCCGAGGCCGACCGCCTGCTGGCCAGCCCGGCCGCCCAGGCCCAGCTCGCCCGCTACGGCGACCAGTGGCTGGGCACCGAGCGCCTCGCGACGGCGACCCGCCAGAACGCCCTCTACCCGGGCTTCTCGGACGCGATGCGCGCCGATCTGGCCCGCGAGGCCGGCCTCACCTACGCCTGGGCGGTCACCACCGGGGGCCTGAGCCTCCCCGGGCTGCTCACCGGCCGCACGGTCTGGGTGAGCCCGCACACCGCGCCGCTCTACGGCCTGCCCACTCCCGCGTCCGCCGGCATGGCCGAGGTGCCCGAAGACCGGGCCGGCCTGGTCGGCTGGGCGAGCGTGCTCGCCTCGACCGCCCACAGCGACCAGACCTCTCCCATCCGGCGCGGGCTGTTCGTGCGGACCACCCTGCTCTGCCACGAGCTGGGGCCGCCTCCCCCCGAGGCGGGCGGCGTGCCAGACGTCGATCCCGACGCCTCGACCCGCGAGCGCTTCGCCCAGCACAGCGACGACCCGGTCTGCGCGGGCTGCCACCAGCACATCGATCCCGTCGGTTTTGGCCTCGAGGCCTACGACGCCATCGGGGCCTGGCGCCCCGACGACAACGGTCACCCCATCGACAGCAGCGGCGCGCTCACCGACGTCGAGGGCATCGGCAGCGGCACCCGCGCCGACTTTGACGGCCCAGCCGCGCTCGGCGCCGTCCTCGCGGGCGCGACCGCGCCGGCCCGCTGCGCCGCCGAGTCCGCCCTCACGTACAGCGCCGGGCGGGTGCCCACCGCCGATACGGCCTGCGCGATCGACGCGCTGCACGCCACCTTCGCCGCTGAGGGGCACCAGCTCGGCGCGCTGTGGCGGGCGCTGGTGCTGTCCGAGAGCTTCCGCTACCGCCGCCCGTCCGCTGAGGAGGCCCGATGAGCCGCCGCCCTCCCCTCCCCTCACCCGGGGCTGCCCCCATCGGCACCGCCCGCACCCCGGCCCTCGCCCGCGGGCTCTCCCCGCGCCCGCCCCGCCCGCTCGGCCGGGGCAGCCAGGCCTGGACGCTCGACCGGCGCGCCTTTTTGCGCGGCCTCGGCGGCTCGGCCCTGGGGCTGGCCGCGGCCGGCGGCCTGCTCACGCCGCGCACCGCGCACGCGCTGGTCCCGGCCCGGCGCATCCTGTTCTTCTACTTCCCCGACGGGGTCGCCGGGGCGTCCGACAGCGGCGAGGCCTCGGCCTGGCACTGCACGGGGGCCGGCTCGGGCTTCAACCTGGGCCCGCTGCTCACCCCGCTCGAGCGCTACAAAGACCGCGGCCTCTTTTTCAACAACTTGAGCATGGGCAGCACCGACGCCGGCAGCCACCCCGGCGGCGCCAAGAAGCTGCTGACCGCGGCCGACTACGGGAACAACGAGAGCATCGACCAGTACCTCTCGCGCACCATCGGCGCCTCCTCCCCCTGGCGGCACCTCTACCTCGGCGTGCACGCCACTCTCTCGGGCGCGTCCGGCGACAAGCACATCGCCTACCCGACCGCCGGCAGCAGCATGACCCCCGAGGACGACCCCCGTCGGGCCTTCTCGTCCCTGTTCGGCGCGGGCGGGGGCAGCGGCGGCGACCTCGGCGAAAGCCCCGCCGACCCCACCGAGGTCAGCGTCATTGACGGCATGCTCGACGACATGAACCACCTGCGCGCCCAGCTCGGGTCGCTCGAGCAGGCCAAGCTCGACGTGCACCTCGCCGCCCTGCGCGAGCTCGAGCTGCGCATCAAGGGCACGAGCAGCGGCGGCGGCGGCCTCGACGTCGACTGCGGCGCGCCGAGCCTCGATCTCAGCGGGATCTCTGACGCCTCGCTCAGCGATCCGGCCCACTTCCCCCGCGTGCTCACCGCCCAGAGCCAGCTCGCGGTCCTGGCGATGGCCTGCGGCCTGACCAAGGTCGCGACCATCCAGAACAGCGTGCACACCAGCGAGCTCATCATGTCGCGCTTCGAGGGCAGCGAGATGTACGACCCTGGCTACGACATGCGCAGCCACCAGGCGAGCCACTACGGCAGCCGCCACGATGAGTCGGCCCGAGAGTACCGGGCCTTCGCCCAGCAGCGCCGGTGGTGGGTCAGCCAGTTCGCCGCGACCCTCGACCTGCTCGACGCGATCCCCGAAGACAGCGGGACGATGCTCGACCACACCATCGCGGTGCTCTGCACCGAGGTCTGCGACGGGAACAACCACCTGCACGACAACATGCCCTTCGTGGTCATCGGCGGCGGGGCCGGCGCCCTGCGCCAGGGCCGCCTGGTCGACGCCCGCGGCGCGCGCCACGGCGACCTCTGGGTGGCCCTGGGTCAGGCCATGGGCGC
>JBJONS010000306.1:0-2925 GCA_046051725.1 Pseudomonadota bacterium
GAGCCGCGAAGAGCTGTCGGCGCTGCGGGCAGACCCGGCGATCTGGCGCGAGAGCGCGCGGGTGCTCGCCCGGCACGGCAGCCGGCGACGGCCACCGCCGCGCTGGAGCTGAGCGGACCCCGGGGGCGTTGCGGGGGGCGGGCCCCCCGCCCGCCGATCAGCCCTCGGGTGCAGCGGGCCGCAGGCGGCGCAGCAGGCCGAGCCCCAGATCGACCCAGAGCCCGACCATGAACGTCAGCGGCAGCAGGCCGAGCACCCGCCCCAGGGCGTGGACCCCCCGCAGCGGCTCGCCTTCGGGGGTGCAGACGGCGGCGGGGCCCGGCGCGTGGACCACCCGCAGCCGCTGGGTCCAGTCCAGCGCGCGCACCACGAGCCCGAGGCCCCGCAGCAGTGGCCGGCTGGGGTCGACCGAGAGAGAGGTCTGTCCGGTCGCCGGCGCGGCGAAGCACAGGTACAGAGAGATCATCAGGTAGCTAAAGGTGGTGACGTTCATCATCGCGTCGATGCCGAGGTGCAGGGCGATCCCGCACCAGGCGGTGAAGCGGCGCGTCTTGGGGTGCCAGAGCCCGACGGCCAGCAGACCCTCGGCGAACAGCGTCCACCAGGCCATGAACACCGGCGGGAACAGGCCGAGCAGCGTGGCCTTGAACGGCCCTTTGAGGAAACGGCCCTTGTCGAGCGCCTCGAAGATGCTGCCGTCGAACCAGTCCGGGGTCAGCTTGCCGATGGTGGTCGTGAGGTAGAGCACGCTGACGAAGACCTGCAGCATGCGCTGGTGCAGGATGGGGCGGACCGGGCGCGGGGTGGACAGACCCCTGCGGCGGTCCCACAGCCGCCGCAGGGCCGCGTCGAGGCTGTAGTGATCGCCGACCGGCGACAGCGCGAAGATACAGACCACCCACGCATAGACGTTGACGTGGTGAAGGTAATTGAACTGGCTCTCGAGCAGCGCGTAGAGCAGCAGCAGGGCCAAGGCCGGGGCCACGACCCGGGTGCCCAGGCCCATCGTCAGCAGCGCCGCGAGGATGAGGGCCAGCGCGTCCCAGCTGCGCTGGGTGGCCGCGGTCATCGGCGGCAGCCAGTCGAAGCCGGGCACCGGCAGGCGGAAGGGGCCGTGCTGCAGGCCGTCGTGGTAGGGGAGGCGCAGGTGAAGGGCGCCCCAGCCGCGGTAGATGCCCCAGGTGCCGGTGTGCTTGAGCACCAAGGTCAGGCCGACGAACACCCGCACGAGCCCGAGCGTCTCGGTGGACGCGGGCGCGAACCACAGCCGGTCCCAGGCGGCGCGCAGGCGGCTCATGGCCCGGCCTCGGGCGGCCAGGCCAGCTGCTCGACGGCCTCGTCGGGGTGGTCGTTGCGCCGCCAGCGGTAGGTCGCCTCGACCGCGACGGCGTCGTCGGGCCGGTGCGCGGCCCAGAGGTAGCGCAGGGCGCCGCGCAGCTGCAGGCGGGTGGTGCCGGCGCCGAAGACCTCGACGTGGTGGCGGCCACCCCGCACCGCGCCGGACCGCTTGGGCAGCGGGACGGGGAAGGTGAAGGCCCGGACCGCGCCGTCGGCCAGCCGCCACCGGTAGTCGATGCGGTAGCGGGTGAACTCGTGGAACATCGCGAAGCCGTAGCGGTCGTCGTCGTGCACGCGCGACCGCAGGCCGAGGCCGATCTGAAGCCCGAAGATCAGCACCAGCGCGATGCTCCAGACCGTCCGCGCCCCTGGGCCCAGGGCCAGCGGCTCAGGGCCCGGCAACCGGCGCTCCCCCCGGCGGGGTGGCGGACGCGGGGGGCGCCGCCGGCGCAGCGGTCGGCGCGGCGGGTGGCGTCGGCACCCGCTCGACCGTCTCTTTGCCGAGGTAGGTCGCGACCTTGAGCATCGCGACGGCCCCGTGCCCGGGGATGTCGATGCGCACGTTCGGGTTGTCCATATAGAGGGGAACGCCGCCGATCGCCTGGGCGGGGACCGGGTAGGCGTCGGTCTCTCCGGCGCGGTGCTGGAAGTTGATCGTGAAGAAGGCGCCCAGCTCGGCGCTCTTGCGGTACTTCTCGGCCCGTGCGGTGTCGCCGACCTGCTGGGCGTAGCGGGTCGCGTCGGCCATGGCCTCGAGCTTGATCACGTGGTTCCAGCTCGGCGGGCCCTTGCCGTTGTTGGGCTTGAACCCGCCGACCCAGGCGCAGGTCTTCGTGTTCTTGGGGGTGTACTGGTCGCCGGCGAGGCCGTCGGCGACCAGCCAGACCAGGGGGCTGGCCCAGGCCGCGTCTTCGGGGTGGCGGGCGACGAGCTCGGTCAGCGGCTCGATGGCCCACAGGCCGTAGAGGTAGGGGTACTCGAAATACTGCCCCTTGCCGGTCTCTTGGATGCGGCTGGCGGCGTTCTTGCCGGCCGCCCGCAGCGCCTCGAGGTAGGCGGGGTCACCGGTGTGGATGTGCAGCCGCCACAAGGCGTTGTGCAGCTGCATCCACTGCAGCGGGCTGCCCGAGCGGAAGCCCCCGTCGGGCCGCTGGGCCTTGAGGATCGCCTCGCCGAAGCTGGCGAGCGGGGCGTCGTAGCTGCGGTCTTGGTCGGCCTCGGCCAGCACGCCCAGCGTCATGCTCATCAGCGCCGTGCCGCCGAGATCGGCGAGCACGGCACCGCCCCCGTTCTGGGGCTTGACCCGGGGCAGCAGCAGGTCGGCCGCCGCCCGCACCGACCGGCCGAACTCGGGCCGGCCGGTCACCTTGTAGAGCCAGGCGAGGCCCAAGGCCCCGACGACCTGCCGGTGGATCATCTCTTCCGAGGTCGCCGCGTGCGCCCGCGGGTCGTACTCGTAGACGAAGGGCATGCAGGGCTTGCCGGCGTCGTCGACGCAGCCCGCGGGGCGCTGCACGCCGAGCATGTAGTAGCCCATCAGCGCGGCGCTGTAGGTGACGCTCTGCAGGCCCGCGTCGGCGCCGGTCA
>JBJONS010000307.1:0-3799 GCA_046051725.1 Pseudomonadota bacterium
AAGCCGACCTCCACCATCCTCATCGAGCTCAGCGGCGGCCTCACCATGACGCTCGGCGGGGATGACGCGCCCTGCGCCCTCCTCGACGTGCGCAGCATCGGCGCCGACCCCGCCCTGGCGCTGCGCCTCAGCGACGCGCTCTGCGCCCTGCTGCACGAGGCCCTCGGGCTTCCGCCAGATCGCGTCTACATCGAGGTCCACAGCCCCCGCGGCGCGCTGTTCGGCTGGAACCACCAGACCTTCGCCCACCTCGACGGCTGAGGCCCGCGCCCCGGCGAACCGTGGCCTTTAGACCGCCAGATCGATGCGCTGCATGAGCCGGGCTTCGCCTTGCTCGCTCAGGTACATGCCGCTCTGGCGGACGGTCCCGCGGACTTCTCCGGTCGGATCGTCGGCCCCGCGCAGCGCGAAGGGGGTCTCGACCCGCCCGAGGAACAGCGCGCCGACGCCGGCCTCGCCGACCGCGACCAGCCGCTGCGCGCCGCCGTCGGTCATCCAGACGCGCAGCTTGCTCCAGATGGCGTCCTGCTCGTCGATCCAGCCGTTCTTGTCGTCGTCTTGGGCCGCGAGCTCGCCGAAGCCGTCGTCGGTCGAGGGCCCAAACAGCTCGCTGCCGTCATTGACGACGCCATCGGCGTTGTGATCGGCGACCAGCCACGCGGCGCCGGCCCCGAGCGTGGGCATGTCGTCGAGCGCGCCGTCCAGATCGAGGTCGAAGCGCAGCGTCCCGCCGTCGAGCGCCGGGCTCTGGCCGTTGAGTGACAGGGCGAGCGGATCCTTCGGCGGATCGCCGAGGCGCAGCGACTGGCGCAGCTCTTTGTGCACGTGGCTGCTGGCCTCGACCTCGAGGGCGAACTGCACGGTGCGGCCGTCTTTGAGCTGCACCACGCCTTTGCCGCGCAGCGAGAGCGACTGCTCTTCGGTCATCGTCTCGAGGCGGTCCCAGCTCAGCGACCAGCCGACCCGCTCGGGGGGACGCTGGCCGGGCGCAGGGGCGCCGTCGGGGCGCTGGGTCGGCGCCTCGGCGCCCTCGACCGCTTCTGGGTGGAAGGGCCGCAGCTTGAGCTGGACCTTCAGCAGCTTCTCGAGGATGAGCTTCAGCAGGTTCAGCTCAGCGTCACCCGACAGCTCTTCCTCTTCTTCGGCGTCGGCGGCGGTCGGGGCCAGCTCGGACTGGGCCTCAGCGCGGGCCCGCAGGCTGTCTTCGACGATCACGGTGGGCGCTGGCGGCGGATCGACCTGCACCGAGAGCCGCTCGCTCACCGTCTGCGTCCACCGCTGCTGCACCTTGCTCTGAAGCTGGACCGCCGAGGCCTGGATCTGCATGGGGGCTCCTCAAATGGGCTACCCCTGATCCTTCGGATGGTCACGCGCCGAGATGTAGCCGCGGCGGCCTCGATCAGCGGTCGAGGTAGGCCGAGGCCTGATCGAGCTGGGGCAGCGGGTCAGCCCGGCCGCCAAAGCGGCGCTGGCTGAGGGCGAGCAGGGCGGCCGGCGGCACGATGATCGCGGTCAGGACCGAGAAGCGCGCCGAGATGCCCCCGTCCTCGACGACGAGGAATGGCGCCAAGCCGAAGCAGACCGCCACGATCACGAGCAGAAGGTCCGTCACACCAAAGGGGCGGTTCGGGGCGTTGTCGGACATTGGGACTCCTGGCCGTGGGGCTGGGGAGGAGGAAGGCCCAACACGGGCCGTCCATGGGGGGGGAGCGAGGGAGAGGAGACGGACCCGAGGAGGGCGGCTGGGCCGATGTTCTGTCACCGGGTGTCATCACGGAGTCGACGTTCCCGACCCGCACCCGACCACATCCAGAGCTTCCCACACCTTTGTGTCTCGGACTGTCACAATGTCGGCTCTGTCCGGTCTGCTGCGGGCATTCCCGTAAACCAACGTGGAGCATCCTTACGTATCGAGCGATCACCAACCGTATCCCGAGACAGAACAGCGACCGGGGCCCCCATGCTGCGGGCCGGCCCGCGACGCCGGCGCGGACCGCCGCGATAGCCGCGGCCTGGGGGCACCAATGGATGAGGCGGACGCCGCGCTGGGGCTGCGCATGCTCCTCGCCGGGCTGGGCGCGGGCGCGGTCGCGATCACCGCCACGCGGCTGATCGAGCGGCTGGGCAGCCGGCTCGGCGGGGTGCTGGGCACCGCGCCCTCCACCATCGTCCCTGCGGGGATCGGCTTGGCGGCCGCCGGCCGTGAGGGGCTGGATGACGCGCTCGGCGCCGTGCCGGTCGGCATGTGGGTCAACGCGGTCTTTTTGTGGAGCTGGCGCTGGCTGCCCCGGGCCGTGGCCGCCGCGCCCGCGGCCCTCCAGCTCCCGCTGACGATCACCGCCTCGCTGCTGTTGTGGGCCGGCGTGGCCCTCGCCGCCCTGGCCGGACTCGACCGGGCCCGCGCCGCCGGGGCGCACCCGCTCCTGCTCGGCGGCCTCGCCTGGGCCGCGAGCCTGCTGGTCGGGGCCCTCTCCGCCCGTGGGGCCGGCCCGCCCCGCGGCCCCGCCCGCCCGGTGGGCCCGCTCACCTTGATCGCCCGCGGCCTGCTCGCAGCCGTCGCGGTCGCCGGCGCGCTCGGGGCAGGCGCGGCGTTCGGACCCCGCGCCGCTGGCCTCGCCGCGGTCTTTCCGGCGATCTTCCTCACCACGATGGTCTCGCTGTGGCTGGCCCAGGGCCAAGCGGTCTCGGGCGCGGCGGTCGGCCCGATGATGCTCGGCTCGGCCAGCGTGGGCGCCTACGCGCTGATCGCCGCGCACACCCTGCCCGCGTTCGGCCCGGCCCTCGGGTCGGCCAGCGCCTGGCTGGGGGCGGTCTGCGCGGTCACGCTGCCCGCCGCCTGGGCGCTCACCCGTCCGGCGGCCCCACGATAGGCGGCCGCCCCCGCAGGAGGTCCGCCCATGTCGACGCCCAAGCCCCGCCCCGCCCGCCTCGCCGGCCAGCGCGCCCTCATCACCGGCGGCACCCGCGGCATCGGCGAGGCCATCGCCCGCCGCATGCTCGAGGACGGCGCCGAGGTCATCGTCGCCTCGCGCAGGCCCGAGGGCGTGGACGCGGCGGTCGCGCGCCTCTCGGCCTTCGGCCCGGTCCACGGTCTGCCGGTCAACCTCGGCCAGATTGATGCGCTTGAGGGCTTCTTCGACGAGGTCTGCGCCCGCTTCGGCGCGCCCTCGATCCTGGTGAACAACGCGGCGGCCAACCCCTATTTTGGGCCGCTGGACGGCCTCGAGCTCAGCGCCTGGGACAAGACCTTCGAGGTCAACCTCAAGGGCCCGTTTGTGCTCAGCCGCGCCTTCAGCCGGCAGCGCGTTCACAACGACCTGCCTGGCGCCATCCTCCACATCTCGAGCATCTACGGCACCATGGCCGCGCCGCTGCAAGGCGCCTACGCGATGACCAAGGCCGCCCTGATCTCGCTGACCAAGACCCAGGCCGCCGAGCTCGGCCCGGCGAAGATCCGCGTCAACGCGCTGACGCCGGGCCTGATCGAGACCCGCTTCTCGCAGGCCATCGTCGGGGACGCCACGCTGGCCGGCCTCTACACCGAGCGGGCGGCGCTGCACCGGGTGGGCCAGCCCGACGAGGTCGCCGGCCTGGCCGCCTTCCTCTGCTCGGACGAGGCCAGCTTCATCACCGGCCAGCACTACACTGTCGACGGCGGCTACACGATCAGCTGAGGCCCCGCCCGGGCGCCCCGCGGTTCCACGCCGACCCCGCCGTGCTGGGCGGCGGGCAACGGGCGCCGCGGGTCGCCCGACCGGCGAACCGGGCGCAGCCCCCCGGCGAGAGCGGCCACGCTGGG
>JBJONS010000308.1:0-10053 GCA_046051725.1 Pseudomonadota bacterium
TGCGGATCTGCCTGTGCGCCCCGCGCCGCCGCCCCCTGTCACCGACCCCGCGCCAGGGCTGCCCGGGCGCCCGGCCGCGCCGCCCGCCCGTTGGGTCGCCGCGCCGCCCCCGCACCAGCCGCCGGTTCGGCCCTCGCCGAGCCGCCTCTCGCCGCCCCTGCCCATCCCGACCGGGGTGGACGCGGTGACCCTGACCCTCTCGATGCCCCTGGCGGCCGCGCCGCTCGAGCTGCAGCAGCAGCTCGTCGCCGCCGGCGAGCCCCTGCGCGTGCGCCTGCGGGTCCGGCCCCGGCGCGCGCGCTGAGCTCCTCCTGCTGCGCGGCCGCGGGCCCCGCTCCCCCCGCTTCCCCTTCTCCCTCCCCCTCCGCTCCCCTGCGCCCGACCCTCGGCCTTGGAGGCCCCATGCTCCGCTCCCTCTGCTCCACCGCCTCCCTGCGCGCCGCGCTGACCGGGGCCGCGCTCGGCCTGCTCCTCCCGCTCTCCCCGCTGGTCGCCGCCCCGGCGCAGGCCGCCGACCTGCCGACCCTGCCTGGCGCGGTGGTCAGCCTGCCTTGGCAGGACTTCCGCCAGCTCGTCCAGGCCGGCCTCGCCCCCGCCCAGCCCGAGGACCCGGCACCCCAGGACTTCGCCATCGGCCGGGCGGCGGTCACCGGCCGCCTCGAGGGCGAGAGCGCGGTCTTTTTGGCGAAGCTGCGCATCGACGTGCTCAAGGCCAAGGGCTGGGTCGAGGTGCCCCTGCTGCCGGCCAGCTACGGCCTGCGCAGCGCCAAGAGCGGCGGCCAGGACGCTGTGGTCACCGTGCGCAACGGCTGGTTCGTGCTGTTCACCAACAAGCGCGGCCCGGTCGACCTCGAGCTCGAGTTCGCCGCCCCGGCCTTCGAGAAGGCCGGCCAGAACAGCGTCTCGGTGCAGCTGCCCCGCGCGGGCGCCGCGACCCTCGACTTCGTGGTGCCCGGCAGCGCCCCGCTCGAGCTCAGCGCGCCCGGCGCGACCCAGCTGCGCGAGGTCGCCCGGGGCAACGAGCGCCAGATCAGCCTGCTGGTGCCCCCTTCGGGCAACCTGAGCCTGAGCTGGCGGGCCAAGGTGCAGGGCGAAGAGGCCATCGCCCAAGACCCCCGCGTCTACGCCGAGCAGCAGACCCTGATCGGCGTGGCCGAGGGCCTGCTCACCGGCACGACGACGGTGAACTACAGCATCCTCCACAAGGGGATCAACCAGCTGCGCTTGAGCTTGCCCGCCGACGTCACCGTGCTCGAGGTCAACGGCCAGGGCCTGCGGGGCTGGACCGTCGACGAGAAGGCGGGCGCCCGCGTGCTCGTCGCCGACCTGAACTTCGCGGCGCTGGGCAGCTACGGGCTCAAGGTGCAGTTCGAGCGCCCGCTGCCGCTGGGCAGCACCGCGGTCGAGCTGCCGCTGCCCGGCGTGCTCGGCGTCGAGCGGGCCAAGGGCTGGGTCGGCGTCGACGCCCGCAGCAACCTCGAGCTGGCCGCCGGGGCCGCCAAAGAGGCCCAGCCGGTCGACGTGCGCGAGCTGCCCGCCGCCATCACCGGCCAGACCGACTTCCCGGTGCTGCTCGGCTTCCGCACCCGCGGCGCGGCCCCGAGCATCCCCCTCGACATTCGGCAGTACCCCGAGGTCGACATGCTGGTCACGATCATCGACCAGCTCGCCGCGACCACGGTGCTCACGCCCGACGGCCGGCGCATGACCCAGGTGGTCTACGCGATGCGGAACAACCGGGCCCAGTACCTGCGGCTGAAGCTGCCCGAGGGCGCCACCCCCTGGAGCACCTTCGTCGGCGGCCGGGCGGTCAAGCCGGCCCGGGCCGAGGACGGCCGTGTGCTGGTGCCGCTGGCCCGCAGCCAAGCGGCGGGGGGCGAGCTGGCCCGCTTCGCGGTCGAGATCGTCTACGTCGAGGACGGTGACCCGCCGGCCGGCGGCAAGCGCGGCCGCTTCGACGCGGCGCTGCCCATCGCGGACGTGCCGGCGACCGCGGTGGCCTGGTCGGTCTTCGTGCCGGCCGAGGCCAAGGTCAAAGAGCGCAAGATCGTCGGCAGCCTGCGCCGGGTCGACGCGTTCACCGCGGTCGACGCGGGCGGGGTCACGGTGCGCGAGGCCAACGCGATGGTGCAGCAGCAGGCCGCGGCGACCTTCGCCGCCGAGGCCCAGGGCAAGGGCGTGCAGCCGGTGCGGGTCAGCCTGCCGCTCGACGGCAAGCCGATCTACTTCGAGAAGCTGCTGGTGCTCGATGAGGCGCTCACCGTCGGCTTCGACTGGACGCTCAAGGACTGACCCGGGGATGGGGCGCCCCGCCGGGCGGGGCCCGTCGGCGCCGCTCCTGCGGGCGCGGCGCTGCGCGCCTTGGTCGCTGCGCGACCGGGGCTCCGCCCCGCCCTCCGGCCCGGCTGGCGCGCGCGAGGCGAGGACCGGCCCCACGACGTCACGCAGGCGCCCCGACCGCGCCGGTGCGGGCCGCCCGGGCGGCCGGTTAGGCCTCGGCCATGACCGTCCAGATCGCCGACCACCTGCCCACCGATGGCGCCGCAGCGATGCGGGCCACCTGCACGCCCACCATCGCCGCGATGGAGGGCTCCCTCATCCTCGGCATCGCCGGCCAGGTGCGCAAGCTGGCCGAGGCCGGGCAGACGATCACCGATCTGACGGTCGGCGACTTCCGGCCGGCGCACTTCCCGCTGCCCGACGGCCTGCGGGCGCGCCTGCACGCGGCGATCGACGCCGGCGAGACCAACTACCCGCCGGCTGACGGCCTCCCGGCCCTGCGCAAGGCGATCACCGACCTCTACAGCGCCCGGCTCGGCCTGCAGTACAGCCCCGAGTCGGTCTGCGTCTGCTCGGGCGCCCGCCCGCCGATCTTCGCGACCTGGGCGCTGTTTGTGCGGCCCGGCGACAAGACGGTGAGCTTCCTGCCGGGCTGGAACAGCGGCTACTACGCCCAGCTCTTCGGCAGCGACCACCACTTCATCCCGACCAGCGCGGCCGACAACTTCTTCCCGACGGTCGATGCGGCCCGCGCGGCGATCAAGGGCGCGCGGCTGGTGGTGCTCAACTCGCCGCTCAACCCGACCGGCACGGTGATCAGCGCCGAGGTGCTCGCCGGCATCGCCGAGGCGGTGGTCGAAGAGAACCGCAGCGGCCGCGGGCCCTGCATCCTCATGTACGACCAGGTCTACTGGGCCCTGACCCAGCCGGGCGTGGTCCACCACAACCCGGTCGCCCTGGTGCCGGCCTGCGCGCCCTACGTCGTGCAGGTCGACGCGATCAGCAAGTGGATGGCGGCGACGGGCCTGCGCGTGGGCTGGGCGGTGCTGCCGCCCTACCTGCAAGAGCGCATGAAGGCCTACATCGGCCACGTCGGCGCCTGGGCCCCGCGCCCCGAGCAGGTGGCCACCGCCGCCTTCTTGCAGGCGCCGGGCGAGCTCGAGGCCTTCCGGCTCCAGCTGGTCGAGAGCGTCGGCCAGCGCCTGCACCGGCTCTACGACGGCGTGATGGCGCTGCGGGCCGAGGGCCTGCCGGTCGACGCGATCGCCCCCCAGGGCGGCATCTACCTCAGCTTCCGGGTGGACCTGATCGGCGCGCGCTTCGCGACCAACGAGGCCATCCGCCGGTGGCTGCTCGAAGAGTCCGGCGTGGCGGTGGTGCCCTTCCAGGCGTTTGACATGCACGAGCAGACCGGCTGGTTCCGCATGAGCGTCGGCGCGGTCAGCATGGCCGACATCGAGGGCGCGCTCGAGCGCCTGGGCGCGCTGCTGCGCCGGGGCTGAGCGGGGCCGGCGGCCGACCGCAGCCAGCGCGTTAGCGCGGGGTCCCTCCCTCCCTTTGGAGCGCCCATGAGCAGCGCCGACGACCGCTTCCCCACCGACACCGCCTTCCGCGCGGCGGTCGACGCCACCCTGAGCGCGCTGCTCGAGCAGATCGACGTGCTCGAGGCCGACATCGACGCCGGGCTCATGCCGGGCAACCTCAACGTGCTTTTTGAGAATGACCGCAGCACCTTCGTGCTCAGCCAGCAGACGCCGACCCACGAGCTCTGGCTGTCGGCCAACCTGCGGGCCTGGCACTTCCGCTGGCGGGGCGCGGCCTGGTCTGAGCGCGACACCGGCGAAGACATGCTGGCCCTGCTCTCCCGCCTGTTTGCGCAGAAGGTGGGCCAGCCGGTTCACTTCGTCGCGGCTTAGAGCGCCGCCCGCACATAGAGGCTGAGGCTGAGCGCGAGGCCGAGGCCCCAGACCAGCGTGCGCAGCTTGTCGATGTTCTGCACGTACAGCACGGTGTAGGCGACGCGGCTCAGCACCCAGCCCCAGCCGATCAGGCCGGCGGTCGGCCCGTCGCCGCCGGTCGCCACGCACAGCGCGCCGCCGGCGAGGAAGATCGGCAGCGCCTCCCAGCCGTTGGCGTGGGCGGCCGCGGCCCGCGCGCCCCAGCCCTCGAGCTTGGCCTGCTGGGCGCGGGGGTTCTTGTTGTCGTAGTGGCCGGTCTTGGCTTGGGCCAGGGCCAGCGGCGCCTTGGACCCGACCGTGATGATCACGGCGGCGATGAGGGCGGGGATGATGCTCACGGGGGCTCCAGGTGGTCCGGGCGGGTGCAGGGTGTTTCCCTGTGGGTACACCCTCGCAGGCGCGGACTGGCTTGGCGAGGGATGCAGGGCGTTAGGGCCGCGGCATGGACCCTTTGCCGACACTCCCTGCGCGGTTCGCGGCGCCCACGCTGATCGGCGAGGGTTCGACCGCGTGGGTGTGGCAGGTCGAGGACCGGGTCTGCGGTGACCTCGCGGCGCTCAAGGTGGTGCGCAGCGCGCTCGCCCGCCTGCCGCGGCTGCGGGGGCGGTTCGCCCGCGAGGTGGCGCTGACCGCCAGCATCATCCACCCCCACGTGGTGCCCATCCGCGCCCACGGCCAGCTCGACGACGGGCGTCCCTACTGCGCGATGGCCATGGCCGACGCCCGGTCCCTCGCCGAGCGCGAGGCGCCCGCGCCGGCGCTCTACCTCCGCTGGATCGACGAGGTGCTCGACGCCCTCGCCCATCTCCACAGCCGGGGCCTGCTCCACCAAGACCTCAAGCCCGAGAACATCCTCCTCTACACCCGCCCCGACGGCCAGCTCGGCGCCTGGCTCACCGATCTCGGCGTGGCGGGCGCGCAGGTCGAGCTGGCCACCACCAAGGCGCACCGGGCGGGCACGCCGGCGTGGATGGCGCCCGAGCAGCGGCTCGGCCGGCCCCAAGAGCTCTGCCCCGCCACCGATCTGTACGCGGTGGGGCTGATTTTGAGCAAGCTCGCCGGGTTCTCGTTCACGCCCGGGCGGGGCGAGGGCGAGTTCCCGCCGCCCGGCGGCGCGCTCCGCGGCGGAGAGGGCGCCCCCGCGGGCTTGCGCCCCGTGCTCGAGCGCCTGCTCGACCCCGACCCGCGGCGGCGGTTCGACCGGGCCGCCGACCTGCGCCGCGCCTTGGCGACCCTCGACGGGCCCGCGCCGGGCTGGGCCCGGGCCGCCGCCACCGTCGCCGGGGGCTGGGCCAAGGTGCCCCCGGGGCCGCTGCCGTCGGCGCCTCCCGCCCCGTCGGGCCTCGGCGCGCCGGCCGACGCGCTCGGCCTGCTCGCGCTGCGCGATCCGCCGCTGCGGCTCTACCCCGAGGTCGCCAGCCGCCTGTGGGCCGCCGCCCAAGGCGTCGCGGCCGATGGCCAGCCCCGGGTCGTCGTCCTGCTTGGTCAAGATGACGTGGGCAAGGCCTCTCTGCTCCGGGGGGTCGCCGCGCGCCTCGACGCGGGCGGCTGGATGGAGCCGCTCTCGGCCCGCTACCACTTCCCCGCGCAAGCCGATGACGGCTGCGTGGGCCTGCTGCTCGACCTGCTCGCGCCCTGGGGCGACACCCGCGATGGCGCGCTGCAGCGGGTCGCCCGCTGGCTGGCCCGGGACCAGGGCGCGCACCCCGAGGACTGCCTGACCGAGGCCGCCGCGTTGGTGCGCTGGTGCGGGTTCTTGCAGGCCGGCGAGGCGCCGGTCAACGCCGGCCTCGGCGTGGCAGCCCTGCTGCGGCACCTCGACGCCCGCAGCTGGCGCGGGGCCTCGGCCCTGTTCTTGGAGGACGCGCACCTCTGCCGCGAGCCGGGCGATGGCCTCGCCCTGCTGCTCGCCTTGCAAGAGCGCGCGGTGGGGGAGCGCCGCTTGCTGGCGGTCGCCACGGTCGACACCGAGGCCCTTGCTGAAGATCCGCTGCTGCGGGCCCGCCTCGCCGCCCTGCGCGAGAGCGGCGCCGAGGTCATCGAGCTGCCCCGGCCGACGGCCGAAGACCTCGCCGAGCAGATCGTGGGCTTTGGCTTTGATCCGGCTTTTGCTGCCGAGCTGGCCCCGCGCTGCAACGGCAGCCCGGTGATGGCGGGCCTGCTGCTGCGCGACTGGGCGACCCGATCCCTGCTCGAGCGCGACGCCGAGGGCCGCCTGCGCCTGCGCGCGGGGCTGCCCCTCGATCTGGTCGCCTCGGGCACCCTCGACCAGCTGTGTGAGCGGCGCCTCGACGGCGCGCTGGGCCAGAGCCCGGTGCCCGCCGAGGCCGCCGAGGCCCTGTCGCTGGTGGCCCTGGCCGGCCGCGTGCCGCCGGTCGCGGTGCTGCGGCGGGTCTGCCCCGAGGGCCTCGACGGCCTGCTGGCGACCGGGCTCGTGCAGCAGGTCGGCGGGCGGCTGCGCTTTGAGCACGCGCAGAGCTACGAGGTGGCGCTCCGGCGGGCCGAGGTCCGCGCCGACGTGCGCAGCCTGCACCGCCGGCTGAGCGAGTCCTGGGAGCAGATCGGCGTAGAGAGCGGCGTGGACGTCGATCTGCCCGCCGGTCGCCACGCGTTTTGGGCCGGGGACGCCGGCGCCGCCCTGCACCGCCTGCTGGCGGCCGGGCGCAAGGCGGTCGAGGCGGGCCGCTGCGCGCTCGCCGTGGACGCCGCCGAACTGGCGGTGGCCGCCGCCGAGGCCGCCGGCAGCCGGGTCGGCCTGGTCGACGCGCTCGACGTGCTCGCCGAGGCCCAGCTCGAGCTCGAGCAGCCGGCCGAGGCCCTCGAGACCCTCGAGCACGTCGGGGCGGTCGATCGGCGGGCCCAGGGCCGGGTGGCGCTGCTGCGGGCGCGGGCGCGGCTGGCGCTGGGCGACGCCCCCGCCGCCGCCCGCGAGCTCGAGCGGGCGGGCCAGCGCTTCGCCGCGGTGCGGGACCGCCGCGGCCTCGCCGAGGTGGCCGGCGGACAGGGCCAGCTTTTGCGCCTGCAAGGTCAGCTCGGTCCTGCTGCGCGCCGTTTTGGTGAAGCGCTGGCCCACAACCGGGGCAAAGACCAGCGCATCGAGGTCGTGGCCCTGGCCGCCAAGGTCGAGTGCGGCCTGCTGTCGGGCGGGCGGCTCGCCGATCCGGGCGAGCTGCGGCGGCTCTGGGCCCTCGCCCACAGCAGCGGCGACACCCGCAGCCTGGCGCGGGCGAGCTGGCTGACCGGGCTGCTGAGCCTGGACCGCGGCGGAGCGGACGCCGCCGAGCGCGCCTTCTGCACGGCGCGCGGCCTCGCGGCCACGCTGGGCGACGACCGGCTGCGCTACGCGGCCGAGTACGCCCTCGGCGAGCTGCTGCGCCAACAAGACGAGCGCGCGCCCGCGGCCCTCGCGTTCGGCCGCGCCGCCCGCCTCGGCGCGCTGCGCGGGTGGACCCTGCTCGAGGCCGGGGCGCGGGCCCAGCGCGCGGCCCTGCTGTGGGAGGACGACCGCGCCGCCGCCGAGGCCGACCGGTCCCGCGCCGCGGCGGCCCTGGTCGGGCACCCCGGCCACTGGGCGGTGGTGGTCTGCGCGGCCCTCGCCGCGGCCGCGGCCGTCGAGGCGGGAGATCTGGCGGCGGCGGTCCTGGCGCTGCGGGGGGCGGCCGGCGCCGCGCCGCCGGGGCTGCGGGCCGGGCCCTTCCTGCGCGCGCTCGAGGGGCTGCGGGCCGCCGGGGCCACCGCGCCCGCGCTGGGCCAGGCCCTCGCCGACGCGGGCCTGCGCGCCCCCGCCGGCCGCTGAGGGGCGGGGTCGGGCTCAGCGCCAGTGGACCTCGCCGCTGCCCGAGATGTCCTTGGAGCGCTGGTCGGGGTCGCCCCAGACGTCGACCTCGCCCGAGCCGCTGATCTCGACGTGGGCCCGCGCGGTGGCGGTCGCCCGCACGTCACCCGAGCCGCTCACCTCGGCGTCGAGGCGGGCCGCGGTCAGCGCCTTGGCCGCGACCTCGCCCGAGCCGCTGACCTCGGCCACGAGCTCGTCGGTGGTGCCCTCGAGGCCGACCTCGCCCGCGCCGCTGATCTCGACGTCGACCAGCGCGGCGGCCACCGCGCCGACGAAGACCTCGCCCGAGCCGCTGACCTCGACGAGGAGCTCGGCGGAGGGCCCGGGCAGGCGGGCCGACCAGTCGTCCACCAGCGCGCCGCCCGCGTCCTCTTCGGTCGCCGGGTCGACCTCTTCGACGATGCCACCGCTGTCCTCGGCGTTCAGGAGGCCGCCGCCCTCCTCCGCCGGCTCCTCCTCCTCCGCGCTGTCGTCGCCGACCATCCAGGCGCCGCGGCCGACCTCGACGCTGCCCGAGCCGCTCACCTCCACGTCGCGCAGCGCCGGCAGGGGGCCCGCGGCCACGAAGTCGGCGCTGCCGCTTACCTCGATCCGCCGCAGGCCGGGCTCGTGCAGCTCGAGCGCGCAGCGGGTCGCCGGGATGCCCATCACGCCCGGGCTGAACCGCAGCTCGAGCTCGCCCTCCTCGACCTCGACCCGGATGTGGTCGATCAGGTTGTCGTCGCAGCGCAGCGTCGCGGTGCCCGCCTCGCCGGGGGTGACGCGGGCGTCGATGTTCCCCTCGAGCTCGATCGCGCGGACGGGGTCGAGCGCGAGGCGCCGCTCGGCCGAGACGCCCGAGCCCCAGACCGGGAACCCGCAGCCGGACAACGCGAGAAGACAGAGGGAGAGCACGTTCTTGGGCTTGGACATCATGGACCTCCGGGGAAGGGCGGGGCGGCGACGCCGCGTGCCGGCGCCCATTCGCCTGCCTCAACCCCGCGCCCCGCCCGGGCTGTCACCGCGGTCCGTCCGCGGCCGCAGGTTAGGGGCGCGCCCCGTCCGCTTTGCAGGAGGCCCCATGCCCCAGCTCCGCCCCGCCCCGCGCCGCGCGGTCTGGACCACCTTCGTTGGGATCAGCGCGCTGTGCGTCATCTCCGCGCTCCCGGCGCCCGCGGCGGCCGCCAAGCCCGCGCCGCCGCCCGCCTCCGCCGAGGACTGGGCGCCCCGCCCGCCGGCGCCCGGCGTCGATCCGCTCAGCGTCGACGCGGTCGAGCTCCAGCCCTCGCCTGACGCCCGGGTCGGCGGCAGCGGGCTCGGGGCGCACCAGGCCGGCCTGCGCGCGCTGCCGATCGACGTCTGCCTCCACCAGCTCGCCGCTTGGCAGAAGGCCGACCTGCAGGCCAGGCTCTGCGTCGACCTCGAGGTCACCAAGAAGGGCAAGGTCAAGGTCGACGCGGTGGTCGTCGAGCCCGAGGTGCCCGGCCTCGGCCGCTGCGTCGAGGCCCTGCACGCCCGGCACATCACCGCCCCCGGCGCGCCTGCCGCCGGGCGCCTGTGCCGCGCGGTGCAGACCAACTTCAGCCCCGAGGCCCTGGCCGCCTGGGCGCGGGACCCCTACGCCACCCCCGAGGCGCCCGCCCGCCGGCACCCGCCGACCGGGCTGGTCGACAAGCCGCGCGCGCTGCCCGAGTCGGCCGCCCGCCGGGGCGCCGATGGGGCCTGGACCGCGGGCCCGCTCGGCCTGCGCGAGGCCCCGGTCTCGACCGCCCTGCGGCTGGTCGAGGGCGCGACCGAGGCGGTGCGGGCCTGCGCGGGCGACCACGCCGGCTGGCGGGCCTGGGCGGACGGCGTCGATCTGCAGCTCGACGTCATCGTCAACGAGGCTGGGGTGGCCTCGGTGGTCGGCGCGGGCGCAGCGCCGGCCAGCTTCGGCGGCGCGGCGGGCTGCGTGGCGGCCCGGCTCGATCCCCGCTTCCCGGCGGCCGAGGGCGACGTGCG
>JBJONS010000309.1:0-2757 GCA_046051725.1 Pseudomonadota bacterium
CGCGGCCCTGGCCAGCCCCGACGCCTGCCGGCGCTGGCTGCTGCCCGGGTCCGACGCGCCCGGGCGCGCGCAGGCCGACGCGCTCTGCGCCGCCCTCGCCACCGCCGAGCGGGCAGCCGCGGCGGGGGATCGGGCGGCCTGCGCCCAGACCTGGAACGCCGAGGCCGCCGTCGCCGACGCCGAGGGCCGGCTCTGGATCGGCCTGCGGGCGCCCACGATCCCCGGCGGCGCGGCGCTGCTGCGGGTCGGCGCGGCGTCGTGGGCCGGCCCCGACCAGGTTGGCGCGCTGCAGATCGACGCGGTGGCGACCTTGACCGCCCCGGCCGGCATGGGCCTGCGGGGGCTCGACAGCGAGGGCGGGCTGCTCGTCGCCCTGCTCGGGCCCGAGGCCGACGCCGATGGGCAGGCCCACGCGCTGGCCGCGGCCCCCTTGGCGGCGCTGCAGCCGGGGGCCACCGTGGCCCTGCGCTTCGTCAGCGCGGCTCCGGCGCGCGCTGAGGGGGTGGTGCTCACCCAAGACAGCGTGCTGGTGCTCGTGGACGGCGACGAGCCCGACAAGAAGAAGGACACGGCCTGCGCCCGCCCCTCGGGCTGGCTCAAGCTGCCGCGCCCGGCGCTGCCGCCGGGCTGAGCGCGCGCCTACTGCTCATCCTCGCGGAAGGTGATCGGCCCGCCGTCGCTGATGTGGGCCCGGGGCCGCACCAGCTCGCCCCAGGGCGTGGTGGTGCCCTCTCCGCGGATCTCGCTGTGCACGTCAATGTGGGTGTGGAAGCGCTCGGGGTCGTCGAGGCGGCCGTCGGTGAGCCACTCGAGCCCGTCGGCCGGCAGCTCGAGCCAGCCCTCTTCGAGCGGGGCGCAGACCAGCCAGCGGTCCTGCCCGCCGGCGAGGTCCTGGCTGTAGACCTTGACGAGGACCTCGGGCGCGATCTCTTGCCCGCCGAGCGCCGGATCGGCGCCCTCCATCGACCAGGTGACCTCGAGCGGCCGGCTCGGGTCGTGGGCAGGCGCTTGGTCGCTGCCGACCGGACCGGGCGACTCGAAGTGCAACATCGGCCCGACCGCGACCAGCTCGGGGAGGGTAAAGGCGTGGACCCCGTCCGGATCGGTCGCCGCGGGCACGTCCAGGCCCAGCACCCGCGAGGTCGGGAAGGCGTCGGCCGAGCAGTCCTCCCACTCGTAGCGGAGGCGGTCGCGGCCCACCAGCACGCCCGCGAGCGGAAGCTCTCCGTCGACGTCGTAGAGGCGGATCCGCTCGGGGCCCAGCACCCCGCCGGTCACCTGCCAGGTGTCGTCGGCGCCGCCGATCTCTTGCTCGGGGTCCGCGGCGGGCAGCTCGGTGGTCGCGCAGCCGCCCGGCGCGTCGGGCGTGCGGACCACCGCGCCCAGCACCGCGATGCCCTCGTCGGGCAGGAACGCGACCTGGGCCTGGCAGCGCGTGGTGTTCTGGCCCCAGGCGTTGCGCTGCAGCGCGAGATCCACCGTCAGGTCGACCGGCGCGTCGGGGGCGAAGCTCGGCCCCGGCGTCGTTTTGAGGCCGTAGTCGGTCGCGCCGCAGCCCAGCAGGAGCAGCGGCGCGCCCAAGGTCAGGGGGCGGAGCGGTGGCGGCGTCATGTCTCGGATTGTAACGCCGCGCGCGGCCGCCAGGGCGCAGATCCGGTGAGTCCCGGCCTCCTGGGCCCCCTCAGCCCCGCATGCCCGCCGGGCTGGCCGTGCCGCGGTAGTTCGACCGCGCGAAGGTCCACAGGTCGTTGGTCGGCATGCCGTTGGCGACCAGCGTCGGCCGCAGGCGACGAAAAGAGAGCGTGCGCCGCCAGAACGGCTGCTTGACCACAAAATGGTGCAGCACGTGTGTGGCCCCGAAGTTCCAACAGAAGAGCTGGGCCGGCCAGAAGGCCCAGTGGTCGAGGATCTGGTTCTGGAGGGCCAGCTCGCTGCGCGGGATGCCCATGTAGTGGCTGCTGCTCGACATCAGCACGATGGAGCTGTGCCGCAGCATGTTGGGCAGCACCCAGAGCACGATCGCCGACCAGGCCCAGCTCTGGCCGAGGAGGGCGAGCAGCACGAGCAGGAACGGCAGCCCGAAGATCGCCGCGTTGGCCGCCCGCACGATCGGCCACCAGCGCGGCGCCGAGATGTCGAGGCGCGGACCGCCCTCGGCGGCGCGGGCCCGCACGGCCCGCACGATCTCGGGGACCAGCAGCGCCGAGCCCACCGGCGAGAGCGTCACCAAGGCCCGCTTCCAGCCCCAGGGCAGGCCGAGGCCGATGAGGCGCTCTTCGACGTCTTCGTCTTGGCCGCTGACCGCGTGGTGAAAGCGGTGGATGCGGCCGCGGGACCACGGATCGAGGCTGCCCTTGCCGAGCCAGATGCTGAACAGCACGAGCTGCCGCAGCGCCGGGCGGTCCTCGAAGTAGAGCTCGTGGATGAGGTCGTGCTCGAGCTCGTGCAAGGTCGCGGTGCAGAGGGCCACCGCGATCACGGCGAGGGGCCAAGGCAGGCCCAGCTGCACGAACAGAAGCCCAGCCACGGCGATCCCGACAAAAGAGAGCACCCAGAAGCCAAAAGCGACGAGATCATCGCGCCCGAGCATCGGCCACGCGGCGAGCAGGCGCGCGTCCTCGTCGCGGATCGCGCGGATGATGTGGCGGGTGGCCGCGGGGGCCGGCAGGGGCGGGAGCTGCATCACCGCACTTGTACCCCGAGGGGGGCCCAGACCGGAAGACGGAACCGCCCGCAGGGCCGCCGCTCCGCGGGCGG
>JBJONS010000310.1:0-2824 GCA_046051725.1 Pseudomonadota bacterium
CAGGCGCGCCAGGCCTTCTCTCCTTTCGGGGCGCTGCAAACAGCCGCGAGCGCGTCGTGTTTGGCCTGGGCGCTCGCGTGATCCGCTACGGTCTATTCCGGAGGTGGACATGTTCCTCGACCGGACGATCTCAGGCTACGACCTGGAGCTGCACGTCGGCGCGCCCTTTTTCTTGACGATCCTGCGGGCCGAGCTGCGGTTGGCGCTGGGCGCGGACGGCACCCACGACCTGCGGGGCGCCCTGCCCGGCGTGCCGGATGGCTTGCGCTACCTGCACCTGCACGCGCTGGACGCCACGCTGGTGCCTGGCCCGCCGCTCGAGCTGCGCGCCCGTCTGCGGCTGACCCTGGGGCCCCATCCGGTGATGGTCGCGGGGCAGCCCTCGACCCTGTCGTCCGCTCCCGCCATCGCGGGGCCCTCGAGCCCGACGCCCGCTGCGCCCGCGGCGACGTCCACCCCCGCCGCGGCGGCGCTGCGCGATCCGGTCGCCGAGGCGGTGGCCGGCTCGACCCTCGGGCGGCCGGTGGGCAGCGCGCCCCAGGGGCCCGACCCCATCCCGCTGCCCGCCGCGCCGGGGCCCGCGACCCCCGCGCCCCCGCCCCTGTTCGCCACCGAGCTCAACCTCGTCTTGCGCCTGCGGCTCAGTGATCTCGGCGTCGCCCTGCGCCTCGGCGGCGCCCGCGACCTGCTCACCGCGGTGGTCCGCTGGGCGGGCCCGCAGCTGGGCGCCCACGCCGGCGCGCTGGCCGCGGCGCTCACCGACACCCTCGACCGCGCCCTCGCCCGGGCGGGGGTGGTGCCCGTGCCCGGCCTCGCCGGCCTGCACCACCTCGCCTGGCGCGCCCTGCCCGCGGGGCCCGACACCGCGGCGGCGCTGGTCCTGCTCGGCAACCTCCCCCTCGCGCTGGGGGCCTACACCGACAGCGCCACGCGGCGGGCGCCCTCCCCCTATGTGCGGCTTCAGATCGTCGACACAGAGCACCTGACCATCCACCAGGCGCTCCCCTACAGCGCGAGCCCTGGCGCGCCCCCGCAGGTCGGCCCGTGGCAGACCCGCGACCCGCGCGCGCTGAGCCCCGAGCTGCGGCGCGAGGCGCTCGGCGCGGTGCTCGACCGCACCAACTGGACCCTGCAAGCCGTGGACGCGACCCGCCTGCGGCTGCTCTACGCCGACGGCGGCGTGGTTCCCGCCGCCGAGGTGCTGGCGTTGCGCGCCCGCGCCCTGGCCCAGCCCCACCCGCGCGGCGACGCGGGGGCGCTGCGGGCCAGCCTGCCCCCGGGGGTGCCGCTGCGGCTCGCGGTCTCTCCGCTGATGCGCGGGCGGCTGCAGGCAGCCCTGGTCCCGCGCCTGGCCGCGGCGCTCCGGGAGCTCAGCGGCGCGGCCGCGCTCTCGCTCTGGGAGCTGGACATCGACTGGCACACCAATCCGGTGCCTGGACGGATCACGCTGCGGGTCCGCGTCAAGGTCGAGAAGGACCTCGTGCTCTTCGGCGCCGACGGGATCGCGACCTATGTCCAAGACGTCGACCTGCGGGTGGCCGCGGGGCGGCTGCAGCCGGTGGTCGGGCAGGCGCGGATCGACGCCGACGGTTGGCTGGAGCTCTGGGGTGGGGTCATGGACTTCTTCACCGCGGGGCTGCGCGCCTTCGGTCACGCGATCCCCACCGCGGCCGATCTGCTCGAGAACGCCGAACAAGAGGCGCACCGCGCCGCGCTGGTCGGGGTGACCACGGGGCTCGATCAGGTGCCGGCGGGCGTCGAGTACGCGCGCCGGGACACGCCGATGGGGCCCGATGTGCTCTGGCTCGACGTGCCGATCACCGACCTGCGGCTCGGCCCGGCCGGCGCGGCGCTGCACTTCGCGGTGCACATCAACCCGGCGCGGCCCACGCTCCCGGCGGCGCCGCGCTGAACGGGCCGCGGGTCGGCGTCGGCGCCGAGCGGGAAGCCCCCGGTGCGCCGCTCAGCCCACCCGCCGCAGCCGCAGCGTCAGCTCGACCCGGTCATTGGCCTGCACGAAGTCGTGGACGTCTTGGCCTTCGGGCATCGCGTAGCCGTCGAAGTCAAAGCCGGCGTAGGCCATCGTGAACCAGACGCGGTCGCGCTGGGCCTTGAGCGCGGCGGGCAGGCCGGCGGCGACCGCGGTGAGCAGGCCGGCGGCGAGCGGCTGGCTGACCACCGCGGCGGCCCGCAGGGCGCCGAGCGCCTGCTTGACCGGACCGCCGCCGATCAGCGCGGCGAGGCTGGCGCCGACCTGCCGGGCGCCGGACTGTGACTCGACGACAAAGATGTGCAGGCCGAGCATCCCGGCGGGGTCGAGGTTCGGGTAGAGCACGATGCCGCTGCCCACCAGCGGCAAGGGGGCCTCGGCCCGCACCCGATGAAAGGTCTGCGAGGCGACGAGGAAGGCGCCGGTGCCCTCGAGCGCGCCCACCACCTCGGGCGCCAGCTCGCGCACGTCGGCGTTCGCGCCGCCGGTCGGCAAGGCGGGCGCGCCGGCCGTGCGGGGCCGGCGGTCGACGCCCAACGCGAGCACGTAGAGCTCTTTGTTCTGCTCGAGGCCGTCTTTGCGCAGGCGAAGCGCGGGGATCGAGGCGACGATGGTGGGCATGCGGCCTCCAGGCGGCGGTGTGCGGCGCCTTTAGCCGCCCGGCCGGCGGGGCGCCCGCCTCAAGGCGGACAGCGGTTGTCCGCGCGCGGCCCGCGGGCGGCGGGCCCAGGCATGGCGTGACTTTCCCCTCCGATGGGCGTAGACCGGGGCTTCACCCCAGCGCGGGAGGGCCCTGTGCGGATCATTGCGTCAGCGTGTGTGGGCGTGGCCCTG
>JBJONS010000311.1:0-2551 GCA_046051725.1 Pseudomonadota bacterium
GGGCTCGGCGGGGTGGTCGACCCTGCGGTCAAGCTGCACCACGCTGTTCTCAGGCCGGATGCGGACCATGCCGGCGCTGGCCCGCTGCGCCGTCGCGCCCACGCGCAGCGACGACTATAACGACCAAGCTGCAGGTCGGCTGGCCCGGCGCGCCGGCAACGCACGACCCCTCCGCCCATTCACCCTGACCGGAGCCCCATGCGCCCCGCCCGGACCGCCAGGACCGCCTTGTGGATCGGCCTCTGCGCGGCGGCGCCCCTCTCGGCATGCCAGCGCCCAGGCCAGGCCAAAATCCACGACGAAGCTGATTCTTCCGACGGCACCAACGACGACGGCGGCGACGGCAACAACAGCGGGGCGCTGGACCCCGCTCTCCAGCTCGGGCCGGTCCAGACCTGCGCGGCTCCCCTGTCGAGCCCCGCCTACGTCGAGCAGGGCGAGGCCCTCGGCTTTCTCCCCCGCGACGTCGATGACGGCAGCCGCCTCGGCGGCTCGAGCATCGCCGCCCTCGACCTCGACCAGGACGGTGACATCGACGTCGTCGAGTCACGCCGGGGCTCGATTCCCCGGGTCTACTGGCGCGAGGGCGCGCAATTCGAGGACGCGCTCCTGCTGACCTCGCCCGCGGACGGGCGGGTCCGGCCGCTGGATCTCGACAACGACGGCTGGACCGACCTCGTCCAGACCGACCCCGACTTCTGGTGGCCCGGCGGCCCCGACGGGATCGGCGGCAGCCAGCGCCTCCGCATCGGCGACGGCGAGCTCAGCGTGATCGACCTCCTACCGCTGGATCTCAACCGCGACGGCACGCTCGAGCTCTTCGCCGCGATCCAGTCGATGGATCCCTCCCCGGATCCCCGCCGGGACGGCGTGCTGTGGGGCGATCTGGAGGCCGGCTGGGCGCTCGAGGCGCTGCCCGCCCCCGAGAGCGCCGGCAACGCCGCCCACGCCTCGGCGGTGGACTGGGACCAGGACGGCGACCTCGAGGTCATGGTCACCAACGACATGGGCGGGCGCTTCGGCGGCAACCAGCTCTGGGCCGAGGACGAGGGCTGGTTTCGCCTGCGCGCGGCCCCCGGCTGCCTGCCCACGGTCTCGGGCATGGGCCAGGCCTTCGGCGACGTCGACAACGACGGTGACGAGGACCTCTACGTGGGCGCCACCTTCGAGCCCAAGCTCCTGCGCCACGAAGACGACCACTCCTGCGTCGATCTCACCGCCGTCACCCGGGCCAACCCGCTGGTCGAGCGCGCGCCGAGCCTCGGCCCGATGGTCTGGGCGGCGGTCTTCCTCGACCATGACAACGACGGGCGGCTCGATCTGCTCCTGACCGAGGGCGATCTCATCAACCCACCCGGCGAGGGCGACGTCTTGCCCGCCTACCCCTCGCCCATCGACCTGCTGGTGCAGCAGCCCGACGGCACCTTCGTCGACCAGGGCGCGTCGCTCGGCCTCGCGCGGGAGGGCAGCCACCGCGGCGCGCTGGCCGAGGACCTCAACGATGATGGCGTGCTGGACCTGCTCGTCGCCGAGGCCGACCGACCGCTGCAGGTCTACCTGTCGACCGGCTGCCTCGCCGCCGCCCACCTGCGGATCGAGGCCCCCGAGGGCACCGTCGCCCGCGTCCAGATTGACGGCCTGGAGCGCTTTGGCGTGGTCCGGGCTGAACAAGGGGTCGGCGCGTGGCGCAGCCCCAGCCTGCACTTGGGCCTCGGCGCCGCCGAGGCGGTGGATCGGATAGAGCTCCGCGCCCCATCCGGCGCCATGATCGCCGTGGATGGTCCAATCTCAGCCCGACGCACCCTGCGGTGGACGCCATGAGCACCTGCGGAATGCACCGCCTCCTCTCCCTCGGCCTCCTCCTGGGCTGCACCCGTGGCGATGCCCCGGGCAGCGCGAAGGGCGGCGCCGACTCCGCCCCCGACAGCGGGGGAGGAGGGGACGACGGCGGCGCAGACGGGAGCGGAGACGCGGCAGACGGCGGCGACGGCGGCCCCGATGGCCCCTTGGTGTGGGGGGAGGTGCAGGCCTGTCCGAGCCCGCTGCCCGGCCCGACCTATGCCGAGCACGGCGCCGACCTCGGCTTCCTCCCCCGGCAAGAGAACGACGGCTCCCACCTCGCCGGGTCGAGCCTTGCGGTCGAGGACCTCGACCAGGACGGTGACCTCGACATTGTCCAAGCGATTTTGGGCTCGCCGATGACCGTCTATTGGGCCGAGGGCGGCGCCTACCGGGCCGAGGCGGTCGGCCTGATCAACGAGCGGGGTCGGCTCACCCTCGAAGACGTCGACCAAGACGGCGCGATCGACCTCATGGCCGGGCCCATATGGTGGCCGAGCGCGCCCGGCGGCCTCGGCGCTGAGGCCCTGCTGGAGACCTTCCCGCGGACCCTGCGCCCGATCGACCTGCTCGCCGGCGACTTCAACGGCGACGCGCTGATGGACTTCTTCGCTGCGGTCAGCGCGCCCGAGGGCGGCCCCGAGGACCGCCGGGACGCCGCGGTGTACGCGGACGGCGCGGGCGGCTTCCGCACCGAGCCCATCGAGGGTGA
>JBJONS010000312.1:0-2713 GCA_046051725.1 Pseudomonadota bacterium
AGCCCTGCAGCGCCGCGCAGCCCCTCGACGCGCGCGGGATCGGGCGGAGCCGGGGGTCCGCGCGCCCGCCGGTGTATGGTGCCGCGACGGCGCCGAACCCGCGGGGCGGCCGATCTGGAGGCGATGCATGGCCCCGAACAGCGCGCCTGAGGCCACCCTCGGCGACCAGCGCCCCGAGGCGGCCGCGCCGGCGCCCGACTGGGTGCTCCGGGCGCAGGGCCTCGGCAAGAGGTTCGACATCTTCCTCAACGACCGCAGCCGCCTCTACGAGTTCTTTGGCAACCGCACCCACCACACCGAGCACTGGGCCCTGCGGGACGTCAATTTCGAAGTGCGCCGGGGGCGCAGCTTCGGCGTGGTCGGGCCCAACGGGGCCGGCAAGTCGACCCTGCTGAAGATCATCGGCGGCATCACCCGGCCGAGCGCGGGCCAGCTCGAGCTGCGGGCCAGCCTGTCGACCCTGCTCGATCTGGGCCTGGGCTTCCATCAAGAGTTCACCGGGCGGCAGAACATCCGGCTGAATTGCGCGCTGCTCGGCATGCCCGAGCCCGAGATCGACCACCGCATCCCCGAGATCATCAGCTTCGCCGAGCTCGGCGACTTCATCGACCTGCCGGTGCGCACCTACAGCGCCGGCATGAACCTGCGCCTCGGCTTCGCGATCGCCGCCCACACCGACAGCGACATCTTTTTGGTCGACGAGGTGCTGGCGGTCGGCGACCAGTACTTCCAGCGGCGCTGCATCCGCAAGATCGAGGAGTTCCTGCAGCAGGGCCGCACCATCATCCTGGTCAGCCACGACCTGCACTCGGTCCGCAGCCTCTGCGACGAGGCGCTCTGGCTGGACGGCGGCGAGGTCCGGGCGCTCGGCCCCGCCCGCGAGGTGGTCGACCGCTACCTCGACATCGAGCGGGAGCGCGCGGTCGGCGGTCGCTCCCGCACGGTGCACCCCTTCCCCAGCCGCGGCGCGCCGCCAGCCGACGCCGGCCCCAGCCCGCAGGCCGGTCCGCAGGCCGGTCCGCAGACCGGTCCGCCGTCCGCCCTGTCCTTCGCCCCGCCCGCCTACACGGCGACCGCTGATGATCCGCAGCTGCGCGCCAATGTGCTCGCCGCCACCCGGCTCGACGACGCGCCGGCGCTGTGGGCCGAGCAGACCGACACCGCGCCTTTTGACGTCGTGGACGGCGACACCCCGGTGGTCCAGGGCACTGGCGAGGTGCGGGTGATCGCGGTGCACGTGCTCGACGGCCTCGGCCGCCCGCGCGAGCGCTTCCGCACCGGCGAAGATCTCGTGGTGGCGGTCACCTTCCGCACCACAGAGCCGGTCGAGCGCCCGATCTTCGGCGTGGCGATCTTCCGCGGAGACGGCGTGTACATCCACGGCCCGAACACCCGCTACGACGGTGTTTTGGACGGCACCTACCACGGCATCTACACCTTCTTCATCCGGTGGAAGGCCCTGCCCCTGCTCAGCGGGCGCTTCCGGCTCAGCGTCGCGGTCTTCGACAAGAGCCACCTCAAGCCCCACGTCTGGCACAACCAGCTCTACGACTTTGAGGTCGCGGCCGGGGTCGACGATCATGGCGTGGTGCTGCTCGATCACGCCTGGGGCCTGATCACCCACGTCGCGGCCGAGGGGCACCGCGGGCCCGAGGCGCGCGCCGACCGCGGGGGCGCCGGCGGTGGCTGAGCCCGCCGCGCCGCGCCGCGCGCTGCTGATCGGCCACGGGCCGCTCCCCGGGCCGGGCTGCCGCCAGAGCACCTTCGGACCCCAGCGCACCTTGGCCTTCGCGCACGCCCTGCGCCAGATCGGCGTCGAGCTGCGGATCGTGCTCTTGGAAGAGGGGGCCGACGCCGGTCCCCTGCCGCCCGGCTGGGCGGTGACGCTGCGCCGGAGCCGCGCCGCCGCGCTGGCCGGGCCGCTGTGGACGGGCCCCGGCCCCGCGCTCGTGGTCTCGGCCGGGCCCTACACGCCGGCGCTCATCGCCGCCCACCACCGCGGGGACGCCCCGTGGATCGCCGATCTGCCCGGCGATCCCTTCGCCGAGCTGCAGGCCGCGGAGGGGGGCGCGGCCCTGCCGGCCGGCGCGGCGGCGGACGCCCGGGCCATCGCCACCCGCACCCTCGCCGAGGCCGACCACCTGCTGGTGATCTCGGCGCCGCAGCGGCTCGCCTGCCTCGGCCAGCTCGGCCTGCTCGGGCGCCTCGGCGGGGCGGCCGAGGCGGATCGGGTCCAGATCTGCCCGATCAGCGCCCCGGCGCTGGGCCCAGACGGGGCGCCCCTTCCGCCGCGGCCGCCGCGGGTGCGCGCCCCCGGCGAGCCGCTGCGGGTGCTGGTCGGCGGCGCGCTCAACGGCTGGCAGGCCCTCGACGCGCTGATCGGCGGCGTGGAGCAGGCCCTCTCGGCGGGCGCCCCGCTCGAGCTGCACCTCAGCGGCGGCGCCGGCGGCGCCCTCGCGCCCGCCCAAGAAGAGCAGCTGCGGGCCTTCCTGCGCCGGCGGGCCGGGGATCCGCGCGTGATCGCCCACGGGTGGCTCGCCGAAGAGCAGCTCGAGGCCCTGGAAGCGCGCTGCCACCTCGGGCTGAGCCTGGACGGTCCTGGCCTCGAGCCCGAGCTCGGCAGCCGCACCCGCCTGCTGCGCTGGACCTGGGCCGGGCTCGGGCTGCTCGGCACCGCGCGCTGCGCGCTCGCCGCCGCGCTCGCCGCCGCGGG
>JBJONS010000313.1:0-4671 GCA_046051725.1 Pseudomonadota bacterium
CGCAACCAGCAGCACCGTCTCGAGGACCCCCAGCGCGTAGGCCGGGCCGCGCTTGAAGCCCGCGAGGACGGTGTCAGCGTCGACCGTGTCGCCGTTCGCGGCCGCATCGGCGATGGCGTAAAGACCGACGTTGAGCGGAACGATGACCGCGAGGCCCAACAGGAGCGCCCAACCCGCGGTCACGAAGCCGAGTCCAGCTTGGAATAGGGAAACGGTGAGGCCCCATCCGACAAACCAGGGGAGGGCCTTGCCGTACAGTTGGAAAGCCCGTGAGATGCACGGGATGATCGCCACCTTGTCCATCGGGGCGAGCAGCGGGCTTGTGGACACGGGGCCTCCTGCGAGCGGGGCACCGTTGTACACCATCGCACCCCGCCCGAGGCGTGGACGCGGGCGGGGGGGGCGAAGCCCAGCGGCGCCCCCCACGAGATCACCGCCTAGGCCGGCGTGTACAGCTCGGCGCCTTGGGCGACGAAGGCCTCGGACTGGGCCGCCATGCCCTCGGCGGCCTGGCGCTCGGCCTCGGCGCGCACCTCTTGGGTGATGTTCATGCTGCAGAATTTCGGACCACACATGCTGCAGAAGTGGGCCACCTTGGCGCCCTCGGCCGGCAGGGTCTGGTCGTGGAATTCTTTGGCCTTCTCGGGGTCGAGCGAGAGCGCGAACTGGTCTTCCCAACGGAACTCGAAGCGGGCCTTGGACAGGGCGTCGTCGCGGCGCTGGGCCCCGGGGTGGCCCTTGGCCAGGTCGGCGGCGTGGGCGGCCAGCTTGTAGGTGACCACGCCCTGCCGCACGTCTTCTTTGTCGGGCAGGCCCAGGTGCTCTTTGGGCGTGACGTAGCAGAGCATGGCGGTGCCATACCAGCCGATCATCGCCGCGCCGATGCCCGAGGTGATGTGGTCGTAGCCGGGCGCGATGTCGGTGGTCAGCGGCCCGAGCGTGTAGAAGGGCGCCTCGCCGCACCACTCGAGCTGCTTCTCCATGTTTTCGCGGATCATGTGCATCGGCACGTGGCCCGGCCCCTCGTTCATCACCTGCACGCCCTTGGCCCAGGCGCGCCGCGTGAGGTCGCCTTGCACCTTGAGCTCGGCGAACTGGGCCGCGTCGTTGGCGTCGGCGATGCTGCCCGGGCGCAGGCCATCGCCGATGCTAAAGGCCACGTCGTAGGCCGCCATGATGTCGCAGATGTCGTCCCAGTGGGTGTAGAGGAAGTTCTCTTTGTGGTGGGCCAAGCACCAGCGGGCGAGGATGCTGCCGCCCCGCGACACGATGCCGGTCAGGCGGTCGGCGGTCAGCGGGATAAAACGCAACAGAACGCCGGCGTGGATGGTGAAGTAGTCCACGCCCTGCTCGCACTGCTCGATCAGGGTGTCGGCGAACAGCTCCCAGGTCAGGTCCTCGGCCCGGCCGCCGACCTTCTCGAGCGCCTGGTAGATCGGCACGGTGCCGATCGGCACCGGGCTATTCCGCAAGATCCACTCGCGGGTCTCGTGGATGTGCGGCCCGGTCGACAGGTCCATCACCGTGTCGGCGCCCCAGCGCGTCGCCCAGACCAGCTTCTCGACCTCTTCCTCGATGCTGCTCGTGACCGCCGAGTTGCCAATGTTGGCGTTGATCTTGACCAAGAAATTGCGGCCGATGATCATCGGCTCGCTCTCGGGGTGGTTGATGTTGTTGGGCAAGATGGCCCGGCCGCGGGCCAGCTCGTCGCGCACGAACTCGGGCGTGACCTCGCGGGGGATGGCGGCGCCAAAGCTCTGGCCGGGGTGCTGCGCGCGCCCCACCGCCTCGCGGATGGCGGCGGCGCGCTGGTTCTCGCGGATCGCCACGAACTCCATCTCGGGCGTGATGATGCCCTGGCGGGCGTAGTGCAGCTGGGTCACGACCCGGCCGGGGCGGGCGCGCAGGGGCAGCTGCGGGGCGGCCATGCGCAGGTGGGCCAGGGCGGGGTCGGCGGCGCGGGCGGCCCCGAAGCGGGACTGCGTGGTGGCCAGGGCCTCGACGTCGCCGCGGCCCTCGACCCATGACGACCGCAGGCGCGGGAGGCCCCGCCGCACGTCAATCTCGACGTTGGGGTCTGAGAAGGGGCCGCTGGTGTCGTAGACCACCACGGGGTCGTTCTCGACCAGGCCGCCCTTGGCGCGGGTCGGGGCCTGGTTGATCTGGCGCATCGGCACGCGCAGATCGGGGAAGATGGCCCCGGGCACGTAGATCTTCTGCGACTTGGGGAAGGGCGTGCGGGTGATCGCGCTCTGCGCGGACGGGAGGCGGTCGCGGCGGCGCGGGCCGCCGGCGGAGTCGGGCTGGGTCACGGTCCTCGGGGGCGCGTCGCCATCCCTCCGCTGGTCCGAGCCAGATCAGGTTCCAAGGGTCTCGGGCGGCCGCCCCGGCGGGGGGCGGGCCGCGTCTCTCCGATCTCAGCGCCGCACCATGCGGCGCACCCCCGGCGGCGCGCGCGGATCACGTAGCCCGGCCCCGCCCGCCGGCTCAGCGCGGCCCCGTGCCCTCGACTCGCACATCGCGCTCGTAGCGGTCCAAAAAGGCGGCCAGCGGCGGGTGCGCGTCGACCGGGAAGGTGGCGCGGAAGCGCATCCAGCCGAGGGCCGAGACCAGCGCGATCTCGGGCAGGCCGAGGCCCGGCCGCCCGGCGAGGTGCCCGTCGTCATCGAGCTGCTGCTCGACCCAGGCCATCGCGGTGATGACCCGCTGCTGCTGCTTCTCGACGTATGGGTGGTCATCGAGCAGGGGCTCGCCCGGCGCCCGCAGGTAGAAGCGGTTGATCGCCGCGTCGAGCGCGCCGTCGATGCCGACCATCAGCTGATCGTCGAGCAGCTGGTCGTCAAGGTCGGCGCCGGTCGGCCGCAGGCTTCCCCAGCCGTGCATGCGGGTGAGCGCGCGGTTGATCACCGCCGAGTCCCAAATGACGCGCTCGTCGTCAAAGACGGCCACTGGCACCTTGCCCACCGGGCTGAGGCGGCGCAGCTCGGCGGCGCCCTCGGGGCTGCGGATGTCGAGCAGCGTGACCGGCAGGCCGAGCGCGCGGGCGACCACGCGCACGCGGCGCACATAGGGCGAGGTGACGGTCCCAAGCAGCAGCATCTGACCTCCAGGGGGGCATCTTCGCAGAAGCGGCGCCCGCGCGGTGGGTGAGCAGCGCGGCCGCCCGCCGGCCCGCCGGCGGCCTCTGGGCCCGGCGCGGCCCCCAGGGCCTCGGTCGGCCGACCCGACCGGGGCTGCGCGCCGCGCCGCCCTTCACGACCCACACAACCACAGAACCAGCGGGCCGCCCCTCGACACCGCGACCGCCCGCCTCATACCGGCTTCGGTTGATTCGGCTCGCGCTCTCGACGCTTGGCCTCATCGACTTGCCGAGGCCGTTCGTGCAGTCCATGCGCTGTTTCGCGATGGATGCCGGGGGCCGCCGGCCCCCAGACCCCCGGGCAAGGGGCCCGCGGGGCCCCTTGGATCCCCCGCCAAGGGGCCCAAGGTCCAAAGACCTGGCGGGCAGGCTTCGCGCGGCGCCTGGCAGCGCCGCGCGCCCGCCCGCAACCGCCCCCCTTTGGAAACCCCCCGGGGGCGGCGCGTGTTGGGGCTGTGGTGGGTGATGATGGGGTCGCCGCGAAGGCCTCGGCTTTTGCGGGTGGGTCGAGGGCGAGCCTGGTGGGTGGGCGGTGGCTCGGCGGCGTTGGCTCGGCGTTGGCTCGGTGGCGGCTCAGCGGCGGCTCAGCCAGGACACGGTGCGCAGCAGGGGCTCGGGTTCGCGGCTGTCGACCAGATCGACGCCGCCGGCGCGATCATCGACAAGGACGACCGCGTCGAAGGGCGAGAGGCGGTCGGCGGTGAGCACCAGCTCGGCGCCGTCGCAGCCGGTGACCCGGACCGCGCCGGTCTCGGGCAGCGCGCCGATCAGGGCTTGCAGGGGCACCGCCACCCGGCCCTGCAGGTCGGGGCGCACCCGGCCTTGGGGGTGGGCGAGCAGGGCGTCGACCGGGCCGCCGGGGCCGGGGACCGCCGGGCCGTCGACCCGCACCCGGCCCGGCGCGCCGATGAGGCACGAGGTCGGGCCCCCCGGCGTCGGCGGCAGAGGCAGCTGATCGGGCAGCTGCACCTCGGCGGGCGGCGGCCGTGGGGCGGGCGCCGCAGGGGGCGGGGCCGGCGGCGGGTCGCCGCAGGCGGCGAGGCGGACCGCGAGCAGCGAGGCGAGGGCGAGGCTGGCGCAGCCGCCCTGGGGGCCGCGCCGGCGCTTCTTCCACCAGTCCCGGTCGTTCATCGGGCGGCTCCGCGGGGCTGCTCTTCGGTGTCGGCGTCGGCGGCGTCGAGGTCCGCGTCGGCGACGAGGGCCGGCGCGGCGGGCGCCGGGCGGGTGTCGGCGGCCAGGGCCACGAGCGCGCCGCGCAGGGCCTCGGCCTCGTCCCCGGTCCCGGGCGCCTCGGCGGCGGCGGCGGCAGCGGCGGCCAGCCCCCGGTCGCGCAGCCCCAGGTGGACCTCGGCGGCGGCGTCCTCGACCCAGCGGGCGGCGGTCGAGGTCCGGCCGAGCTGCAGCGCGCAGCGCCCGCGCAGCAGGCGGTAGAGCGCGCGCGCGACCGGCGGGCCGCCCTCTTGATCGTCGGCGGCCGCGTCAAGGTAGCGCGCCGCCGACGCGGGATCGGCGCCGTCCAGGCACCATCCGGC
>JBJONS010000314.1:0-8026 GCA_046051725.1 Pseudomonadota bacterium
CGCCCATCGTCGCCGACCAGCACCCGCACCCGCGCGCCGGTGGGCCCGGTCACCGCGCTGAGCGCCTGGCCATCCCAGTCGGCGCCCGCGGCGGCGGCGGCGTCCCGCGCGCGCTCGGCCGGGGTCGGCCCGCCCAGGTCCTGGGGCTGCACCAGCTCAGGCAGGGGCTCGGGCGGGGGGAGCGGCGCGCCCCAGCCGACGCCCTCCCTCCAGGTCCAGGGACGGTCCAGGCGATCCCGGAGCTCAAGCTCAAGGTGGCCGTCCGCGGGGTCCAGCACCAGCGCGACGCCCTCGACCACCCCGGGCGGCAGGGGACCGAGCCACATCGGGCCCGCTGGACCCGGCAGGGGCGGCGGGAGGGCGGCGGCGGACGTGGCCCCCCACAGCCAGAGCGCGGCGAGGGGCCAGCGCCACCCCCCTCGATCAGGGCAGGCCATAGACCTGCAGCGCGCCCCACAGCCCGGGGTTGTCCGCGGCGTTGTCGCCGTCGGCGTCCCGGAGCAGGTTGTCGCGGGCGTCCGACAGGGCCTTGACCGGGGTGCGGTCGCGCATCAGCGCCGAGAAGAAGCCCTCCATCAGCAGCTCGAGCGCATGGTCGGGCAGCGGCCAGCTGACGACCAGCACCGAGGCCGCGCCGGCGTCGAGGAAGGCGCGGGCCCGGGCCGCCTGCACCTCTGGGCTTCCGGGCACGGCGATGACAACGAGCTGGGCGATGATCTTGGAGCGACGGATGTCCTCGACGCTGAGCACGCCGTCGTGGAGGCGCACGCCCCCGTCGGGGGTCCCCTCCGCCGAGGTCAGGTGGATGACCTGGGCCTTGGCGCTCGACTGGCGCCACTGCTCGAGGGTGGCCTGCTCGGCGACATAGATGGCGCTGTACTGCTCGTCATACTTCTTCATGCCCGCGGCCAGGTCGGGCGGGGGCACAAAAGCCGGGGCCTCGGGCAGCACAGCGTCAGCGACGACCACTTCACCCTCGTCGCCCGCGGGGGCGGCCGCGCCGGCGGGCTTGGTCATCGCCCCCGGCGGCGCCTTGCCGTCGCCCTCGGCGGGCTCGACCACCACGGGCGCGGCGATCTTGAGGACCTGCAGCACCAAGTAGGCGGGGGTGTACCGCTCACCGTCGGCCTCGGCGGCCTCGACCACCGGGCGGATGCGGCTGATGCGGTCGAGGTGCCCGATGGTGCGGATGCTGGCGAGCCAGCGCAGGCCCTCGCGGTTGTCGGGCAGGGTGGTCAGCTGGGTGTCGCGCAGCGGCGCCGGAAGGACGACGATGAACCGGCCCTGACCGGCCAGGGTCTGGCTGAACGGCTCGAGGATGGCGGTGCGGAGCTGATCACCGGCGGCGTGCGGCGCCCGCTTCTTGCCATCGCTGCCGCCGAGCAGCGAGGCCCGGTGCCGCTCGGCATGGCCAGCGACCGCGGCCCAGGGGCCGAGGTCCTTGATCTGCCCCAGACCTGACCCCGACCAGACCACCCCCCAGAGGCGGCCCCCCGCCGAAGCGTACGAGAGGAAGGCGGTGCGCGGCGCGCCGATCTGCATGTCGGCCAGCGAGGGCATTGCACCAAAGGCGCTTTTGGCGAAGCCGACATCGGCCTTGACCGCGGCGGCCTCGAGCGCGGCGAGCGCGTCGAGGGCCTCGACCGGCAGCGGGCCCAGACCGAGGTGGTGGTCGGTCATCGCCACCCGGAGCTGCGCCGCCGCGTCGAGCAGGCCCCGGCGGGCTTCGGCGCTGAGCGACAGGAAGGGGTCGCCGCCCACAGCGAGCTGCTCACGTGCGAGATCGACGCGCTGCAGGCCCTCGAGGGCGGTCAGCCCCAGCCCCACCGTCGCCTCTTTGGGCTCGAGCTTGGCGAGCTCGGCCAGCGCCAGCGCGACCGGCGGCCCCTGCGAGCCGTCCAGGACGGTCCCCGTGCGCAGGGCGCCCACGCGGTGCAAGGGCAGGCCGCTGATCGCGTCGGCAAAGCCCTGGCTCGCCGCCTCTTCGGTGAGGGCCAGCGCGGCGGTCTGCCAGGCGGACAGCGCGGCCCAGCGGGGCTCGACCCCCTCGACGGCGCGGGCCTCGGCCAGGCCCACCCAGACCGTCGGCAGTCCGGCAGGCGCGGTGGGGACGCTGATCCCGGCGAGCAGCGCCCGTGCGGCCAGCTCGCCCGCCAGGCCCTCGGTGAGGGGCCCGGCGCCCTTGCCGGCGGGCTTCCGCAGCGGGTCGAGCACCTTGGACGCTGCGACGGGATCGACGTCTCGCAGCAGCGCCTCAGCGAGGAGGCGGGCCTCGACCCGCAGGCGCCGGTCCCCCGCGCGCTCGGCGTGCTCGACCGCCCGCTGCGCGGCCAGCGGCCCGGCCTCCCCGACCCGCTCGGCCAGCGCGAGGTGCAGCGCAGACAGGGCTGCGTCGGGCATCCCCGACCGGGGCGCAGCCCCAACCGCGGTCGCGCCGCCCCCGCGGGCAGCCGAAGACAGAGCCACAAGCGCAGCCTTCGTCGGACCGCTCGCCGCAGCCTCGGCCGCAGCGAGGGCCTCCCACTCGTGCAGCGCGAAGGCCGCCTCCCCCAGGGTCCAGGCCACGGCGTCGGCCTCAGTCGGCGCCGCGACGGGCAGGGCCGCCCGGGCCTCGTCGACCGCCACGCTCAAGCGCCCGACCCGGCGGGCCGCCCGGGCGTGCTCGAGCGCGAGCTGGGCCCCGAGCGGGCCGCCAGGCGTGGCCATGGCCCCCCGGGCCCGGCTGGTGAGCTGGTAGGCGACCGCGGCCATGTCCATCCGCTCGTGCAGGGCCGCCGACCGCTGCAGGGCCGTCCGCAGCGCGCGCGGATCTCCCGCGGCGATCGCCGCGTCCACCGCCTCGCCGCACCAGCCTGAGGCCACCTCGGCGCCGACCCCGCCGTCGGTCCCGAGCGTCGCCTCGGCCACCGCCACCCGGCCGAGCGCGCCCCAGAGGTGCGCCCGTGGATCCGCGTCCTGGACGACCTTCTCGTACTCATCCAGCGCCGCGGTCCAGTCCCCCGCGCCGGCCCGGACCTCGGCCCGCAGCAGCGCCGCGCGCCAGCCGGCCACCGCGACCGCCTGCTCGAGCACCGCCGGGGGCACCTTGCCGTTGGGGGCCATCGCCAGCGCGACCAGCGCGTCCACCGACGGATCGACGCTCGCGGGCCGCAGCTTGGCCCGGCGCGCGATCTCGGCGAGCACCCCGGCCGCCTCTTCGGGCTGCTCGGCCCGGGCTTCGAGCGCGGCGTCCCAGGCCTCTTGCGCGCGACCGGCGGCCAGCGCCAGCCGGGCGCGGGTCAGGGCCCGCCCGCGGGTCCCCGCCTCGGGCAGGCTGGCCCAGCGGTCGAGCCAGGCTTGGGCCTCGCCGGCGTCCGCGGCAGCAGCCTCGACAAAGAGCCACAGCAGGTCATCTTCGGGGCGCTCTTGCAGAAGCGCGACCACCGCGTCGGGCGCGGCGCCGCCGGCGAGCAGCCCCTGGCGGAGCCCGTCTCGCTTTTCTTCGAAGGTGGGCGCTGCCGGGGGGGGAGGCGCGGGAGCAGGAGCAGCGACGGGGGCAACAGGGGCCTCCTCTTCGCTGTCGCACGCGGAGAGGTGCAGCGCGCCCCCCAGCGAGAGGGCCAGCAGCGGGGCGAGGAGCCCCGCGCGGGCGAGGCGGGCGCGGAGCGGCGCGGTGATGGGCGGTCGGGCCAAGCAGTCCTCCGGAGGGCCGCCTTGTACCACGGGGCCCCTCCGCCGCTGCAGCGCGGCGAAAGAGCGCCGTCCGGCAGCGATCTCCTGCCTCGGACCGGGCGTGGGCCCGCGGCGCGCTGCCGGGCCGGGCGCCTCAGCGGCAGACCGCGCTGCCCCCGGTGAAGCACTCATAGGTGCGCGAGCTGCTGACGATCACGCTGGCCGCGCTGCTCTGGGGGCCCCGGCGCACCGTGACCTGGCAGGCCACCGCGGGCACATCGGAGAGCTTGACCTCCCGGGTCCCTTGGGCGCTGGCGCCGCCCTTGCAGGTCACCCGGATCGCGTCGACGTCGGGGTCGGGCGCGCGAAAGCGCACCGTGAAGCGCTCATCGGCGGCGGCCTGGGCCGGCGCGGCGCCACCCGTCGGCGCCGGAGCGGCGCCAGGAGCCGCTCCGGTGCCCGCGGACGCCGACGACGACGCTGACGACGCTGACGACGCTGACGACGCTGACGACGCCGATGAGGCCGTGGCTGCCGCGGGGCCCGCGGGCACCGGCGCATCGGCCGGGGCGGCCTCCGGCGCCTGGGCCGGGCCCGCGTTCGCCCCGGCGCTCGCGTCGACGCCCGCCGCTGCCGGCGCCTCGACGCCGGTCGGGGCGCCCACCCCAGGGGACGGAGCATCTGAAGCGGCGGAGCCCGCACCCGTGGTCGTCGCCGCGCCGGGAGAGGACGGGGGCAGCGCCGCAGCCGTCGGGGCCTCGACCGGCAGGGCCGGGACCGCAGCGCCCTCCCCGCCTGGGGTCATGCGCGGGGGCGCGACCACCTCGGTGCGGGCGCCGACCGGGGGGAGCCGCTCGGTCAGGTCGCGCTCGGCCGCGCGCATCATCGCCAAGCGGTCCACGAGGAGGAAGGCGACGATCAGCGCCACCAGCACCACGAGGCTGGTGGCGAGCCAGACCCAGGGGCCCGCGCCCGGGGACGGGGGCCGCTGCAGGACGGTGCGGCCGGCGTCGGACAGCCCGACCAGCGCGGCCTCGGGGCTGCCCGGCAGGCCACCGCGGGCGGTGGGGTTGCGGAGCGCCTCGAGCAGTTCGGGCGAGGCAGCCACAGGCGCGGAGACCGCCTCGACCGGGTGCGGCGAAGGAGCGACCACGGTCGCGGCCTCTTCTGCGCCCATGCCGTCTTTGAGGTTCGGCGCGCGGCGGGCCCCGGCGCCTGGATCGCTGGCCAGCGTGATCGAGCTGCGGTCGAGCGCGGGCGGGGGCGCCGTCCGCTCGTCGAGCTCTGGGGGGCGGCCCGCGATCACCGCGCCGACGACCGCGCCGGCCCAGTCGGCGAGCAGGGGCCCCTCGACCACCCGCTCGACGCCGTCCAGGCGGGCGGCCAGCGCGCCCAGCGAGCCGGTCGGCGCGCCCGAGAAGCACTCGTGCACCAGCGCGATCACGTCGTCGGGGATGACCTCGCCCGGGCGGGCGAAGGCCCGCACCATCTGGCGCCGCAGCCGCGCGCGATCCGCCTGCACCGGCGGCGGGCGCTCGCCAGACAACAGCTCGAGCAGCAGCGCGCCGATCGACATCGCCATCGCCTCGGGCGCGCCCGGGCCCGCGACCGGCACGTAGCCGTCGACCCCGTGCCACGCCTCGCGCAGCGGGTCGTCAGAGGTGAGGGGCGGGATGCTCGCCGGGCGGGCCAGGAAGCCCGCGACCCGGACCTCGCCCCGAGCGTCGATGAGGACCTGCTCGGGGCAGAAGCCGGGGTGCACGAGGCCGCCGAGGCGCTCGACGGCGGCGGCGACCTGCGCGACCCGGCCGGCGATCTGCACCCCGAGGCGCACCGGGAGGCCGCGGCTGACGCTGCGCAGGCTGCTGAGCACCTGGGCGACGCTCGCGCCGCGGAAGCCCTCGTAGACCTCAGCGATCCGCGCGCCGGCCGGGCTCGAGTGCAGCAAGTTGAGCACGCCGGGCGGCGGCGCCGCCCCGAGGATGTGCCGGGTGTCGCGCAAGCGCAGCAGCCACGCCCGGCCAGACGCGCTGTTCGGGTTCAGGTCCCGGACCCGAACGAGCACCTGTCGGCTCAGGGCAGGCCCCTGCTCGAGCTCGCCGAGGCGGATCTCGGGGCCCCAGGCGGGCCAGGCCACGCCGACCCGCACCCGCGGGGGCCGATGGGCGCGCCCCGTCGGCCCGGAGGGCGCCTCGAACGACCGCGCGCTCGGGACCGGCCCCGTGTCGCCCAGCAGACCGACCGGGGGCGACATGCGGGGGTGAGAGCCCGTGCCGTCGTGGATGGTCACGTCCACCAAGGCCGCGCTCGGCGTCAACGACAGGCCCGCGGCGTCGGGGCTCTCGGGCGCAGCGGGGGGGGAGCTTGGACCAGACACGGGCGGTAACCTCGGCGCCGCGCACAGTAGCACGGGCGCCGCCGCCTGCCTGCGGCGCGGGCCCCGGGCCGGCGTGGCTCCCCAGAGATAGACCGCCGGGCGGGCGCCGGGCCTTGCCGACCGCCGCCGCCGCGCACAGGGCTGCCCCTCCCCTCCCCCGCCGGAGCCGCCGATGGCTGACAAGCACCCCACCGCCGCAAAGGTGCTCACCGGCGAGGTCCTCGACACCCGCGGCCGGCCCGTGGCGCCCGCGCCCCGCAGCCGCCGCGCGGCCCGCCCCGAGTCCGACGACGAGGCCGAGCAGAGCGAAGAGAGCACCGGCGAGGTCGACGTCGAGCTCAAGCTCCCCGCCCGGCGCGAGCCCGGCGCCGCCCGCCGCGACGACCTGCTCGGCTACTACTTGGCCGAGGCCCGCCGCTACCCGCTGCTCGACCCCGACGAAGAGCGCGCCCTGGCCGTGCGCTACCAGCAAGAGGGCGACCCCGACGCCGCCAACCGGCTGGTCACCGCGAACCTTCGCTTGGTCGTCAAGCTCGCCTTCCAGTACCACCGCCAGTGGTCCAACGTGCTGGACCTCATCCAAGAGGGCAACGTCGGCCTGGTCGAGGCGCTGAACCGCTACGACCCCTACCGGGGCATCCGCTTCTCCAGCTACGCGCAGTACTGGATCCGGGCGATGATCCTCCGCTTCCTGATGGACAACTACCGCATCGTCCGCCTCGGAAGCACCCGCCACGGCCGCAAGCTGTTCTTCCAGCTCCAAAAAGAGCGCGACCGGCTCATCCGCGAGGGGGTCAACCCCTCCACCTTGGCGCTGTCCCGCGCGCTCGACGTGCCCGAGCACGAGGTGGTCATCGTCGACCAGCACCTCTCGGCGCCGGCCCTCTCGCTCAACGCCCCGGTCGGCGGCCCCGAGGGGCGGCCCCTGGCCGAGATCGTGTCCGACGGCGGCGCCGACCCCGAGGACATCGTCGCGCGGCAGCAGATGAGCGAGGTCTTTCAGGCCCAGCTCACCATCTTCGCCAAAGACCTGCGCGACGAGCGCGAGCTCGCCATCTGGCAAGAGCGCCTCACCGCCCAAGAGCCCGCCTCGCTCAGCGACCTCGGCGACCGCTTCGGGGTCAGCAAAGAGCGCATCCGTCAGGTCGAGGCCCGCATGAAGAAGCGCCTCAAAGACCACCTGACCGCCGCCCTGGGCGACGAGATCCCGATCTACCTCGAGTCGCCCGACGACTGAGGCGGCGGCGCCGCGGCCCCCGCCCGCCGCGGCTCAGGCCCGCGGGAACTGCTCGAGCAGCTTGTTGATCTCGAGCTCGGCCTCGGCCGCCGCGCGCAGGTCGAGGCCGGTGGCCTCGAGCGCCGAGATGTCTTGGGCGATGTTCTCAAGCGCGCTGTCGGCCAGGGCCCGGTCACCGAAGTCGCTGAGATCGTTGAGCGCGGTGAGGGCCTCGTTGACCTCGTGCAGCATGTCTTCGGTGCCGGTCTCGCCGGCCATCGTGACCGAGGCGCCCTCGACCACCTTGCGGGTGTGGCAGCGGTCACCGAGGTAGCTGAGGGTGTCGGCCAGCCGGTCCATCTGGTTCTGCAGGGCCCGGTAGGTCTCTTCGGCGTGCTCGAGCTCTTTGGCCACCGCCGCTTTGTCGTCTGGGGTCACCGCCGCGCCGGGCAGCGGGGCGGGCACCGCCAAGCGCAGATCACCGCGCCGCTGCTCGATCTCGATGACGAAGCGCCGCACCCCATCCGAGGCGGCGTCGTAGGCCTCGGCCGCCCGCGACAGATCGGCCGAGCGGATCTCTCCGGCGGGCAGGTGCTCGAGGCCGGGGCGCCGCCGCGCGGTGACCGCCACGTGGGCCCGCAGCAGCAAGATCCCGCGGGTGCGCCAGACCAGCGCCATGACCCGCCGCATGTTGTCGACCCGGGCGCTCAACATGAGGGCGTCGCGGTCGTAGCGCTCGGCGATCTCGGCGCGGTCTTCTTTTTGGGCGACCTTGTCGCGGC
>JBJONS010000315.1:0-4100 GCA_046051725.1 Pseudomonadota bacterium
CGCGCCCGCTCCCGCTGCCCCCGTCGAGCCCCGCCCATCGGCCGCCCGCCCCGACGAGGGCCGGGTGCGCCGCCTGCCCGAGCGCCCCACGCGCTCCGCTGCGGCAGAGCCGGCGCCCGCCCCTGACGAGGCCGAAGACAACGTGATCGCCTTCCCGGGGCCCGCCGCCCGGGCCCGCACGTCCGGCAGCGCGGCCCTCGCCCTGCGCGGGCTGCCCGAGCTCAGCGTGGCCCCCGCGCCCGCGCCGCAGCGGCTCGGTTTGCGGTGGGGCCGGGTCGCGCTGATCGGCGCGCTGGGCGCCCTGGCCGCGGCTGGCGCCAACTGGACGGTGCGCAGCACGGCGATGACCAGCTTCCCGCCCCTGCCGCCCGAGCTCGCGGTGGCCGCGCCGCCCGCCCCCGCCGCGGGCAGCGCGCCGCCGGTCCCGGCCGCGCCGGTGGCCGCGCCGGCGCCGGCCGCCCCCGATCCGGACGCCCGCGCCGCCGCACCCGCCGGCCCCGTGCAGCCGGTCGATCCCCGCCTCGGCGAGTACGCCGCCGTCGAGGCCGAGCTGCGCGCGCTGCTGCCGAGCGGCGAGGTGCGCGTCGACTCCGAAGACGGCCTCGAAGACATGCTGCTGGTCGGGCTCTCGCGCATGAAGCTGCGCGGCGTGAAGGTCAAGGCCAAGGTCGTCGGCCAGACCGAGGGCGCGACCCCGCGGCCCGCCGCGGTCGAGCTGCGGGTGACCGTCCGCACCGACGCGGCGGAGCTTGATCGCACGCTCGGCGCGGTCGCGCTGGTGGTCGGCCGGGTCGCCCAGCAGTCCGAGCTGGCGCTGCCCCGCTTTGAGGTGCTGATCGAGGGCCTGCCCGAGGGGCGGCTCCGGCGCGACATCAACGGCCAGCAGGCCCGAGAGCTCTATTTGGGCCGCACGGACCTGCTCCGCTTCCTCACCGGCGGCTGATCGCCGCGGGGTGCGCGCGGGCGACCCTCGTCGGCCGCGGCGCGGCCTCCCCCTTGTGCGATGGTCGGCCGGACCCCTCTCCCGGAGCGTCCTCCATGCGGATCCCCGTCCTCCTCCTCGGCTGCGCCTGGGCTGCGGGCTGTGGGGCGCCGGGCAAAAACCGGCCCGCGCGCGCCGAGACCGGGCGCGGCGCTGCGGACGCCGGGGACGACGCGGTGGACAGCGCCCCCGCGGCCGACGGCGGGGAGGGCGCCGACGGCGGGGCGGTCGACTCGGGCGGGGCCGACGGGGCCGGGGCCGACGACGCGGGCGTCGACAGCGCCGCCGACAGCGGTCTCGTCGATCCCTTCCGCACCGACCGCTGCCCGCCCGGCATGATCGGCGTGCCCACCGCGGCGCCGACCTACTGCATCGACCGCTACGAGGTCGCGGTGGAGGGCGGCCTCGCGGTCTCGGCGCCGGGGACCCTGCCGAGCTCGGCCATCAGCTTCCTCGCCGCGCGGGACACCTGCGCCGCAACCCCGGCCCTGGACGCCAGCGGCGCGGTGGTCGGGGTCAAGCGCATCGCGACCGCCACCGAGTGGGAGGACGCCGCCGACGGCGTGGTCGGGCCCGGGGGCGCCCGCTTCTCGTATGGCGAGGTCTGGGAGGACCGGCGCTGCGCGGCGCCCGACCTCGACGGCACGGTCTGGCTCACCGCCGTGCAGCCGACCGGGTCGCTGCCCGCCTGTGTCTCTGGCTTTGGGCTCTACGACGCCATCGGCAACCAGTGGGAGTGGATGGACTCCGAGGCGGTCACCGACACCGCGGCGGCGCTGACGCGCTTTGGCGATCTGGGGCTGCGGCTCTGGATCGAGGACGACGGCGGGATCAGCGTGCTGGAGGGTGATCCGGCGCGGCTTCGGGTCTTCCTCATCACCGCGCCGACCGAGCTCACGGTGGTGGAGGGGCGGCTGTTCCTTCCATCGGACCCGATCTCCCCGGCCGAGTGGAACGGCTACCTGCTGATTGAAGGAGATCACCCCAAGTCAGGCTGGGCGCCGATCCTCTTGCGCGAGGGCGAGGGGGGCTACTGGGTCGACAGCTACCCGGCGGGCGAGGGGCTGCCGGTGCCCGACAAGCGCGGGTGCGCCTGGTACTTCGGGCGGCCTGACGACGGTGGCTGTGACCTCGACGCGGCGGTGTACCTGCACACGCCGACCTTCGAGGGCTCGATCAGCTTCCGCTGCGCGGCCGACCCGCTGCCCTGAGGGGCTGAGGCGCGCCGGCGCTCAGCCGCCGGGTCGGGTGAGCAGCAGCTGCCCGTGGATCGGCAGGTCGGCGTGGGTGGTCTCGGCGCCGTCCGGCCAGCGGATCCGCAGCTGGTCGATGCGGTCGGCGTCGGTCAGGGTGAGCCGCGCCGTCCGGGGGCCGCTGCTGCTGAGGTTGAGGCCCCCAGCCCGGATGGCCGCGCGGTGGCTGCGGCCCCCTGCCTCGATCCACAGCTCGGCGCCGACCGCCTCGTGGTTGGGCGCGCCCGGCCAGCTCAGGCGCAGCTCGACCGCCGGGGCCTGGGTGCAGGGCTGCTTCCAGACCTCGGCGACCCCTTTGGCGATCTCTCGCGCGATCAGCTCGGGCTGGCCATCTTCGTCGAGATCGGCCCAGATGAAGCCCCGCCGCCGGCCGGGCAGGTCGAGGCCGGCGGCCGCGGTGGCGTCGGTGAACGAGCCGTCGGCCTCTTGCAGCGAGAGGGTCCACGGCTGAAAGGGCGGGTTCATCGAGATGTCCCGGCCGATTCCGCCCTCGCGGTCAAACTCGGGCCCGTTGGCGACGAGCACGTCCAGATCACCGTCTTGATCGACGTCGATGATGTCGAGGCCCCAGCCGACCGGGTCGGCGGTCCCCTTGGTCAGGCCCCGGGCGAGGGCCTCGTTGGCCCAGGCGCCAGCCCCGTCGCTGACGAGGAGCGCGGTCTCGCCCCAGCCGCTGATCGCGTAGTCCATCAGCCCGTCGCCGTTGACGTCGCCCTCGCCGAGGCCCATGCCGTGGATGTAGACCTGCATCCCCGATCCGGTGTCGGCCTGCAGTCCCGCGGGCCCGCCCCAGTACATGTCGGCGGGGTGGAGATCGGGCTTGTCGTTGACCAGGTACACATCCGTCGCGCCGTCCAGGTCGGCGTCGACCATCGCCGCGGTGTGGGCGAGGCTGCGCTGGGCCGCGACCGGCAGCGCCCCGTGGTCGGGGCGGAAGCGCCCGTCGGGCTGGCACCGCCACAGCCCGTTCCGGGGCAGCCCGGTGTCCAGCTCGGGGTCGTCCATGTCGAGGAAGGTGGCGGTGACGAGGTCGAGCCAGCCGTCCCCGTCCTGATCGCCGAGCGCGCCGCCGGCGGTCCAGAGCGCGCCGGGCGCCTCGCCCCAGCTCGCGGTCGGGTCGTCGGGCCGGCTGAACCCGCTGCCGGTGTTGCGCAGGATGACGTTGGGGCCGCCCTTCACGAGCACGATCAGCTCGGGCAGCGCGTCCCCGTCGAGGTCAGACGAGAGGGCGCCGACGGCCCGCTCGGGCAGCTCGGGGAGCTGGTCGTGCGCGGGGCGGAGGCCGCCCGCGCCGTCGCCGAGGAACAGGAAGGACCGGCCGAAGTCCGGCAGGAACACGTCGAGGTGGCCGTCGTCGTCAAAGTCGTCGACCGCGAGGCCCCAGCCGCCCGCGTCGGAGTCGGTCGGGCTGCCCTGCGCAGACCAGCCGGGGCCTGGGTTGTGGAGCCAGAAGCGGGTCGGTCCGGCGGGGGCCGTGCACCGGGGCCAGGGGCGGTGGTCGACCTCGACCCCGCCGTCGGACACGACATCGACGCCGGTGAAGAAGATCGGCGCGCCCGCGGCGCTCGCCCCGAGGGGATCGGCGCTGGCGTCTTTGGGCCCCCCGTATGTGCAGCCGAGCGCGAAGAGGCTCGCCGCGAGGCCAAGGGCTCGCCGCCGAGGCCCGGCGCAGATGGTCGGAAGAAACCGGACGGGCTTCGATGGTGGGCGCGACCGCTGTGACATGTGGAGACAATTAGCACGGGCCCCGGTCGAATTGCAAGGGACTTGTCAAGGAGGGATGACCCAACGAGGCCTGGGCGGGCCCGACGCGCGGGCCGCCCAGCGCGGGCCCGGTCCGGCGCCCACGGGGCCGGAATAGGCGC
>JBJONS010000316.1:0-8786 GCA_046051725.1 Pseudomonadota bacterium
CGCCTTCGTCTTTCTGGTCCGACAAGTTCGTTTGATGAATCGGTCAAGCACGTATTGATGGCAAGGCGCCGCCGTCTTGCCACCCGCCCGGCGGCGCGCACCACAGCCGAGGAGCAACCTATCGGGTGGACTCACGCGAAGCTGGCCATCGAGCGCTGTATTCATGGCTCCGCCAGCGACGGCCCCGCGGTTGCTATGCTCCGCGCCGCGCAGCCCCGGCGGTCACGCGGGAGGGACCCGGCGGGGTGTCCCCGCGGTCGCGTGGGGATGGTCAAGGTGGGCCCGACAGGGCCGACCAGGGCCGCGCGGACACCTCGCGACGGCCACGCGCGCCGCGGCAGGGAGACAACGGCATGGGCAAGGCCATCGGCATCGACCTGGGCACAACGAACACCGCTGTGGCGGTGCTCGTGGATGGCCGCCCCCGCGTTCTCGAGGACGAGAAGGGCTACAAGGTCCTCCCATCCTGTGTCTCGCTCAAGCCGAGCAAGAACGGCGAGGCCGGCTTCGTGGTCGGGCAAGCCGCCAAGAACCTCATCGTCACCCGGCCCGACCGGACGGTCTACGCGGTCAAGCGCCTGATGGGGCGCCGTTTTGACAGCCCCGAGGTGCAGGCCATCAAGCGGCTGGTCGGCTACCCGATCGCCGAGGCCGAGGACGGGACCTGCAAGGTCAAGATGGGCGACATGTGGTACACGCCGGTCGAGATCAGCGCGCTGATCCTCGACGTGGCGAAGACCACGGCCGAGCGCACCCTCGGCGAGCCCGTCGATGAGGCGGTCATCACCGTCCCCGCCTACTTCAACCACGCGCAGCGCACGGCCACCTTTGAGGCCGCCCAGCGGGCGGGGCTGCGCTGCGAGCGCCTGCTCAACGAGCCCACCGCCGCGGCGCTCGCGTATGGCCACCGCCGCGATGTGGACCGCACCATCGTCGTCTATGACCTCGGCGGCGGCACCTTCGACGTCTCGGTGCTGCGCCTCAGCCACGGCGTGTACGAGGTCCTCTCGACCAGCGGCGAGACCCACCTCGGCGGAGAGGACTTCGACCAGCGCGTCGTCGAGCACCTCGCCGACCAGTTCGCCAGCGACACGGGCGTGGACCTGCGGCGCGACGGGGGCGCGCTCCAGCGGCTCAAGGACGCGGGCGAGCGCGCCAAGTGCGAGCTCTCGTTCACCGACCGGACCTCGATCCTGATCCCGCGGGTGACGATGGCCGACAACCTCGAGACCACGCTCACGCGGCTGGCGCTCGAGGGCATGGTCGAGGATCTCATCCAAAAGACCCTCGAGATCACCAAGGCCGCGGTGCGCGACGCGAACCTGCGGATCAACCAGGTCGACGAGGTCATCCTCGTGGGCGGCCAGACCCGGATGCCGCGCGTGCGCGAGGCCATCGGCTCGCTGTTCCAGAAGGAGCCCAGCCGCACCGTGCACCCCGAAGAGGTCGTGGCCATCGGCGCGGCGGTGCACGCCAACGCCCTGACCGCGGCGCCCGCCGCCGGCACGGCCCACGCGGTGCTCTTGGATGTCACGCCTTTTGACTTGGGCATTGACATCGTCGGCGGCAAGTTCGAGCCGATCATCAAGCGCAATTCGCAGGTGCCCACCCAAGCGACCAAGACGTTCTACACGAACAAGGATGGCCAGGACTCGGTCAAGGTGACGGTCCGCCAGGGAGAGCGCGGCGCGGCGGCTGACAATGAGTTCCTGGGCGAGTTCGTGATGACCGGGCTGACCCCCGCCGCGCGGATGCAGACCAAGGTCGAGGTGACCTTCCGCCTGGACATGAACGGAATGCTGCACGTGGCCGCGGTCGAGCCTGGCTCCGGCGAAAAGAAGCGCATCACCATCCGGAACTACGCCGAGTTCGCCAAGGGCGGCGTCGGGGTCGAGGTCGAGGGCGATGTGCAGCCGGTGGCGGCCGCCCCCGCGTCCGAGGCGCCGCGCCAGGGCGGCTTGCTGAGCCGCCTGTTCGGCGGTGGAAAGAAGAAGGACGCGCCAGCCGCCCCTCCGGCCGCACGCGCGCCGACCGTCGCGCCGGAGCCCGCGGTGACCCTGTCTGCTGCGCCGTCCCCGGCCGTCTCCGCCCCCGCGGGGGTCGACCTCGAGCCGCTCGGGCTCGGCATGTCGCCGGGCCTGGACCTGGGGCCCCTGACCATGGAGGACGTGGGCGAGGCCTGGCCCGAGCCGCCGGCGGCCCTCGACCTGCCGTTGGACGCCGCGGACATCATCGAGGACCTGCCCTTGAGCGAGGCCGACGTGCTGGAGGAGCTCGGCGCCAGCCCGGGCGCCGCCGAGGCCGCCGCGCCCACAGCGCCCCGGTCGGCTGCCCCCGTCGCCGCCGACCCCTTCGCGGGGGACCCCTTCGGTGACGATCCGTTTGAAGCCGACCCCTTCGACGCCGACCCCTTCGGCGCGGCGCCCTCGGTCGAGCCCGCGGGCGGCCCGACGGGGACCTCCGCCGGCGAAGGTGCGCCCGAGGCCTTCGCCTTCGAGGAGGAGGACGAAGCGCCCCCCGTGGCCCCGACCGCCGCGGCCGCTGGCGGCGGGCTGAGCTGGGGGGACGACGACCCGTTTGGCGACCTGCCCGCGGCGCCGCTGCACGACCCCTTCACCGCGCGGCCCAAGGACGACGAGCCGGAGTCCTTCGCGCTCCCCGACGATGAAGAGGAGCACGAGATCGACGCGCTTGACGCTCTTGACGCGTTCGACGCCGCCGACCCGACGCCCACGCTCGGCCTGACCGAGACCCCCACGGGGCCGGGCACGGCTGGCGTCGATGACTTCTTGAGCAGCCTGACCGATGTCGACGATGACCTCAAGGCCATGCTCGACGCGCTTGAGGAGCCGGCGCCGTCGCCCGCGCGGGGCGCCCTGCCGGGATTTGCGCCCTTCACGGCGCCGACCGGCGCCAGCCCCCAGGCCAGGACCGACATCTTCGACCGGGGCGCGCTCTCGCTCAGCGACTTCGAAGACGAGGACTCGGACATCGAGCTCATCACCAGCGCCAGCGTCGACCAGCGGCCGGCGGTCACCGCCGACGCCGACGCGCCCATCGCCACCGGCGGGGCCGACGACGGGGATGTCGACTACGATGACATCCCCGACGACGACCTCGTGCAGTTCAGCCGGCAAGGCGGGGCGCACAGCGAGGTCACCGAGGCGTCCTTCGGCCTCAGCCTCGACGAAGAAGAAGACGCCGACGACGAGGCGACCGACCCCGGGCCGTCCCGCGCTGGGGCGGCGCGCCTGCGGGTCGAGTACCGCCGCCATGACGCGATGCTCCGCGAGTACCGCGAGAACCTGTCGAAGAACGGCTGCTTCATCAAGACCGGGGCGCCGCTGCGCCTCGGGCGCAGCTGCCTCATCGAGGTGCGGGCCCCGGGCCTGCGCAAGCCCCTGGTCATCCCCGGCGTGGTCAGCTGGACCAGCCAGGGCATGGCCCGCCTGCCGCCCGATCAGGCGGCGGGCATGGGCATCACCTGGCAGCTGGACCAGGCCCAGCGCGGCGAGCTGGAGCGGATCCTGCGGACCTGAGCGGCTGGGGCGGCGCTGCCGCCGGCCGGACGCGCGCCGGGTCGACAGCGTCGTCTGCTCGTGCAGACGACCGCGTCACCGCGACCAGACAAGGCTGTCGGCGAGCCGGGCCCGGGATCAGACCCCGAGGCCGCCGTCCACCAGCCACTCTTGGCCGGTGACGTAGCTCGCGTCGTCCGAGGCCAAGAACCGCACGACCTTGGCGACCTCGCTGGCCTTGCCGAGGCGGCGCATCGGGACCGCCTGGGTGACGCCCTCGACGATGCGGGGGTCCATCGCGCGCACCATGTCGGTGTCGATGAAGCCCGGCGCGACGCAGTTGACGCGGATGTTGCGCTTGGCGAGCTCTTTGGCCAGCGAGCGCGACAGCGCGGCCACCGCCGCCTTGGACGCGGCGTAGTTGGCCTGCCCGGCGTTGCCCCGCACGCCGCTCAGCGACGTGATGTTGATGATGCTGCCGCGGCGTTGGCTGAGCATCACCGCCGACACGTCGCGGCACATGCGGAACACGCCGTCGAGGTTCAGATCCATGACGCCGCGCCAGTCCTCGTCGGACATCCGCAGCATCAGGCCGTCTTTGGTGATGCCGGCGTTGTTGACCAGCACGTCGATCGAGCCGAGGGCCCGGGCGGCGTCGACCAGTGCCTTGGCGCCGGCCGGGGTGGAGATGTCGGCCTCGACGGCGAGCCCGCCCACCTCGGCGGCCAAGGCCTCGGCCGCGGCGGCGCTGCGGGCGTAGTTGATGACCACGCGGGCGCCGGCGGCGGCGAGCTCGCGGGTGATGGCCTCGCCGATGCCACGGGCGCCGCCGGTGATGATCGCGACCTTCCCAGTGAGGTTCATGGGTGCTCCTTGGCCCTCAGCGGACCTGGACGTCGGCGATGTCGGCGGCGCCGGTGAGCGCCATGACCAGCCGGTCGACCCCGAGCGCGATGCCGGCGCAGCGGGGCATGTGGGGCAGGGCGGCGAGCAGGCGCTCGTCCACCGGGTGCGGGTCGCGGCCGGCGGCGCGGCGGGCCTCGCCAGAGGCGGCGAAGCGCGCACGAATGACGTCAGCGTCGCCTTCTTCGCTGAACGCGTTCGCGAGCTCGAGGCCGCCGAGGTAGACCTCGAAGCGGTCGGCCTCGGCGCCCCGCAGCGTGGCGAGGGCCGCGGCCCATGCGGGGTAGCCGTAGACGATCGTCGGGGCGGTGAGGCGCGGCTCGACCTCGTGGACCCAGGTGTAGAACCACTGCTCGGGGTCCAGGGTCGGGTCGATGAGCTCGCGGACGGCGAGGCGGGCGAAGCGCGGCCGGGGCGCGCCCAGCGCGTCGGCGCAGGCCTGGACCAGCGCCTCGACCTCGTCCATCAGCTCGGCGGTGCCGGCGTTGGCGCGGTACCACTCGAGCAACGTGAATTCGCGGCTGTGGTGGACGCCCTGCTCTTCTTCGCGGAAGCAGGGGCCGAGCTGGTAGATGCGGTGCAGACCAGCGGCCAGCACGCGCTTCATCGCGAACTCGGGGCTGGTGTGGAGGAACATGCGCCCCACACGCACCGGCTCAAGGTTCTCCTCCAACGCGGGGGAGGGGACCAGGCAGGGCGTGTGGACCTCGAGGTAGCCCTCCGCGTCAAACCAGCGGCGGAGGGCGGAGAGGCAGCGCGCGCGCGCGCGCAGGAGCGCAGGCTCCATCCTGTCGCTACTTCTTGACGCGGGCGACGTACTCGGCGGTCCGGGTGTCGACCTTGATGCACTCGCCGTTCTCGATGAAGAGCGGGACCTGCACGGTGGCGCCGCAGGCGAGGGTCGCCTGCTTGGTGGCGCCGGTGGCGGTGTTCCCCTTCACGCCGGGCTCGGTGTAGGTGATGACGTCCTCGATAAAGTTGGGCAGGTCGACGTTGATCGCCTTGCCCTTGAAGAACAGGATCTTCACCATGATGTCGTTGATGAAGTACCGGCTCTGCTCTTCGATCGCCTTGCTGGGCACCGGCACCTGGTCGCCGTTCTCGGGGTTCATGAACCAGTGGTTGTCGCCGTCGGCGTACAGGTACTGCATCTCGATCTCGTCGACCTCAGCCACATCGACCTGCTCGCCGGTGCGGTAGGTGGGGTCGATGACCGAGCCCGTGATCATGTTCTTGAGCTTGGTGCGGGTGAACGCGGTGCCCTTGCCGGGCTTGACGAACTGGAAGTACACCATCACGTAGGGCTGACCGTCGATCTCGACCTTCAGGCCGTTGCGGAACTCAGAGGTATCGTACTTACCAGCCACGTTGGCTCCTTCCGGGCGCGTCGCCCAAATCCAAGCATAATGCGGAGCGCAGGCCCCTCGATTGGTGACCGGCGGCTCCGCGCGGAGGGTGGGCCCCGACCCAAGACTGCAGGGCCCCCTCAGGCGCGAGGTGCGCCGGCGGGATCGCGGCGGGCTAACGCGCGGACGCGCGCCGGACAGGCGGGGCACCGGCTCGGAACGGTGACAGCGCGAAGGGCGGCCGGTCCACGCAAGCCGCCGCGCCGCGCCCGCGGGCGCCGCGCCCCGACATAGGATGCGCGCGGAGGTCGGCCCCCCATGCCCATGCGCCGCGCCACGCACACCTATTTGAGCATCGCCCAGTTCCTCGCCGACCACGAGGGCCCGCTGCGCGAGGGCTTTCTGCTGCTGCCGCCCGAGGCGGTGACCGACGAGCCGGTGAACCCGCTCAAGCTCGACCTGCAGCTGCCGCTGGTCGGTCGCGTCGGTCCGATCACCGCCCAGGTGGTCAGCCGCACGCCCGAGGGCGGCCTCGCCCTGCGCATGCCCGATCTGCACAGCGAGGCAGGCGCCGGCTTCCAGCGCCTCTTTGGGGCCATCGACGAGGTGCGTGCGTGGCTGCTGTCGAGCGGCGAGCTCGCCGCGCCTGCGGGAGGACCCGAGACCGGCGCGCTCGAGGAGCGCGTCGCCGAGCTCGAGGAGGAGAACCAGGCGCTGCGCGAGGCGGTCGAGGCGCTGAGCGCCGCGATGGGCGACGGTCCGCCCCGCGACGACGAGGGCGGCGATCTGCTCGAGGATGAAGAGCCCGGCGATGACCTGGTCGACGATGGTGTCGACGATGGAGACGACGGGCTGGTCGACGACCCCGCCGGCGGCGACCAGCGGCCCGCGCCGGCGCCCGCCGCGACCACGCCCGCCACCGCCAAGCCCCGCGGCTTCCTCATCCCCGACTTGCGGGCGGTGAGCCCGCGCCTGAGCGGCGCGCTCGGGGGCTTGGAGCTGCAAGACGCGCTGGTCAGCCTCGCGGTCGACCGCGCCACCGGCATCCTGACGGCGCGGGGCCCCGATGGCCGGGTCCGCACCGGCTTCTGGGACAAGGGCGGGCCGGTGGGCTTCCGCGCCGACCCGATGGTCGAGGCCGAGGTGCTCGGCGTGCTGCTGCTGCGCGCGCAGCAGATCACCGAGGCCCAGCTGCGCCAGAGCCTCGAGCTGATGCGGACCCAGGGCTGCCGACAGGGCGACGCCTTCATCGAGATGGGCGTGATGAGCTACCCGCAGCTCATCATGGTGCTCGGCAAGCAGGTCGAGTACCTGTTCACCCAGCTCATCGGGATGACCGAGGGGACCTTCACCTTCCACGACCTGCCGGCCCTGCCCGAGCCCTTCTTGCCGCCCTCGCTGCGCATCCCGAACCTGCTGTTCCGGCGCAGCTCGGCCAAGGCCAAAGAGCTGCGCAGCGAAGAGCTGGCCAACCACTTCAAGCCGAACATCAACGCCTACGTGGGGCTGCACCCCGAGGCGCGGCGCCTGCTGCACGACGTCAAGCTCAGCGAGGTCGAGCGGAAGCTGGTCAGCATCATCGACGAGACCAACCTGCGGCTCCGCGAGGTCTTCTCGGTCTCGCCGATCTCGCGGGCGGCCACCGCCTGCATGATCTACGCGCTCGATGAGCTGAAGGTGCTCCAGTACGACGGGGGCGAGAGCCGCTCGGGCTACCTCGCCCGCGCCGCCGAGGTCATCGCCAAGAAGAAGCGGCAGCTCACGCGCTGCACCGAGTTCGACGTGCTCGAGGTCCACTGGATCTCGCTGCAAGACGAGGTCGACGCGGCGGTGGCCAAGGTGAGCGCCGAGTACGCGCCCAGCGCGTTCAAGGACCTGCCCGCCGAGCTGCTGGAGGACCTGGTCAAGATCAACGAGCGCATCCGGCACGCGACCGCGGTCCTCAAGGACGGCGCCAAGCGGCGCGAGTACCGCAAGACCATCCTCGAGGCCTTCATGATCGAGCAGTCGGCCGAGCTGCTCGGCCGGAAGGGCGAGATGGCCATCATGCGCCACGACCGGCGCGAGGCGGTGGCCTGCTTCGCCAAGGCCCAAGAGCTCGACCCGCGGAACCCCGAGTACGCCGAGGGGCTGGCGCGGTCGCAGGCGATCTGAGCCGGCCGCCTCCGCCGGTGCGCCATGCGCCGCGGGGGAGGGGAGGGGAGTCGGACCCGCCGCCGCCGGCCCGTGACCGCGCCCGGCCGACGGGAGCGCGCGGCGCAGCCGCGGTCGCGGAGCGACCGAGCCCGGGCGGTCGGGGATCCCGGGGCGACCGCCCCGGAGCCCCGACCGGGGCCCCGGGCGAGCGCGGACGGGGGCCGCAGGCGCCCAGAGGCAACGGCTGGGCACCCCCCAAAACGACGAAGGGCGCCCCCGAAGGAGCGCCCTGTAGGCTGCCCATCGGCCCCTGTACCCGGAAGGTCAGGGGACCGACGCGCGCTCAGTGACCGTGGGCGTGCTGCTGGCTCTTCGGGAGCACGTGCACGTGGTCGGGGTCCGCCTGGAGGAAGGGGTCCGTGAACACGAGCGGCGGCGCGCTGGTCATGAAGCTCCACATGGTGAGGAGGAGCAGGCCGATGAAGCCAGCGGCCATGCCCAGCTCGGGGACACCGAGCGGCAGGGTCTCTTTCATCCACACGCCGGGCATGTTGACGAGGAAGCGCTCCAGCCAGATGCCCGAGGCGAGCAGGAAGGTGACCAGCAGGTACGCGGTCGGGGTCTTCTTGAGGCCGCGGCTGGTCAGCATCGCGAAGGGCATCACGAAGCACATCATGAAGACGGCCTTGGTGATGGTCGCCCAGGGCTCGAGCTCGGTGCGGAGCAAGATGTACCCGATCTCTTCGGTCATGTTGCCGTACCAGATGGGCAGGTACTGGGCGAAGGTCGTGTAGCCCCAGAACATGGTGAGGCCGAAGGTCATCTTGCCAAGGTCGTGGTACATCGCCGGCTTGATGACGGCGTCGAGCCCAAGCTGCTTCTT
>JBJONS010000317.1:0-3548 GCA_046051725.1 Pseudomonadota bacterium
GCTGCTGGCCGCCCGCGCGCTCTCGCCCGGCGCCCAGTTCGCGCTGGCCCAGACGCACCCCAACATCGTCGAGCAGGTCATTGATCCCAAGCTGGCCCCGGTGCTGGCCTACATCGACACCCTGCCGCCGCCCGAGCTGGCCCGCCTGCGCCAGGGCAAGACCGTGGTGCGGGCCCAGCGCGATCTGAAGGGCGCCGAGCTCAAGGCGGCCGCCGTGGTCGCCGAGCGCTTCGACTGGCCGAAGTTCAAGCCCGAAAAGATCACCGCGGTGCGCCTCGGGCCGTTTGAAGGCCGAACCTTCCGCGTTGACATCACCTACGCGAAGTCGAAAAAGAAAGAGTACACGAACGTGGTCGAGCTGGCCTGGCCGAGCTCGCCCGAGCGCGACGAAGAGAGCCGCGGGCGCCTGTCCAAGCACTTCGGCGCCCGGCCCAGCCGCGACAGCAACGAGAAGGGCGCGCCGCTGCCCCTCCAAGACGGCTCGTTCGAGAAAGAGTACACGCTCAACGACGCCTGGGAGATCGTCGAGGCCGTCGAGATGGGCAACAAGCGCACGCCGGTCAACGACGTCACGATCGACCCCAACACCGCGCTCGACGGCAGCCACAGCGTGCGGTTCTACGCCGACGACCACACCCGGCTGTTCAACGAGGTGGCCCAGGTGGTGCCGGTGCTGCAGTACCAGCCGGTGCAGCTGCGCGCGCAGCTGCGGGCCGAGAAGCTGCGGGTCGAGTTCCACCAGCGCGAAGATCAGGTCTGCATGACGCTGAGCTTCCTCGACGCGAGCTACCGGCCGCTGGGCCAGCCGGTCAAGGCGGTCGGACGCCTGACGACCCACCCCTGGGAGCTGCTCGAGCTCAACGCGACGGCCCCCGCCAACGCCGCCTTTGTGCGCGTCGGCCTGCTGAGCGCGGTCTCAGGCACCGCGTGGTTTGACGCGGTCGAGCTGCGCCGGGGCGACTGAGCCGCGCGAGATGATCGATGGGCGGGGGGCTCCGCCCCCCGCAACACCCCCCGTCGGGCCGCTTGATTGCTCGGCGCGCGCCGCGCCGACCAGCCGCCTCGGACCGGCTTCGCTTGTTCGGGTCGTGCTTGCGCTCACGGGCTTCTGATACCGTAATCGCTTGATTCGGCTGGCCCTTGCGACGGTGGGCTTCCGATCATCTACGACCTCAGTCGCGCTGAACCATCGGCTCGTTGTTGTCGATGCCGGGGGCCGCCGGCCCCCGGGCCCCCGGGCCAGGGGCCTGCGAGGCCCCTGGCGACCCCCGCCAAGGGGGGCCCGGCGGGCCGGCTTCGCGCGGCGCATGGCCGCGCCGCGCGCCAGCCCGCAATGGCCCCCCTTCGCGCCTTCCCCCTTTGGGGCCCCCGGCTCGGCGCGACCCGCTGCTGCTGTGGGCGATGAGGGGGCTCGCCGCGAAGGCCTCGGCTGCCGCGGTTGGGGCGAGGCAACGCGCGCGGTGCGCGGTGCGCGGTCGGGCCGAATCACGGTTCGCCGGCATCTGCTGCCGCGGTCGACACGGGGCGCATCTCTCGGCGTTCGGCGTTCGACCGAGGCGGATCAGCGTCGGCCCGGCTCAGGCGGCGGTGTGCTCAGGTGCCGCCGGCGCCCGCGGCGAAGGGGTCGGCTGGCGCGGCGTACTCGGGCGCGCCCTGGGCGGTGCGCACGAGGTACTGCAGCGCGTTGGTGATGCGCTGGGCGACCTGCGGGTCGCTGCCGAGCGGCAGCTCGAGCGCGGTGACCTGGTGGGGCTGGGCGCCCGGGCCGCTCGGATCCCACTGGTCGGTGCGGGCCACCCAGCTGTTGCCGCTGCGCTTCTTCTTCTTCTGCCAGTGGCGGGCGCAGGCGGCCTCTTGTTGGCAGGGCACGCGCAGCACGATCTCGTCGAGCACCTCGAAGCTCACCGCGGCGGCGTCGAGCTCGCGCACCGAGGCGCGGAAGCGGCTGTCTTCGCAGTAGCTCTGGCGCTTGACCACGACCGTCACCACGCCATCTTGGGCGAGCTCGAGGGTGGCGGTGGCCTTGCAGGGGCGCCAGGTGCTGGCGTTGCGGGCGAGCTGCTCGTTGATGAACTTGAGCGCCTCGGGCACGCTGGCGGCGGCCGGCGCGGCGGCGGGCGGGGCCGGCGCGGCCTGGGCCGCGGCCACCCCGGGGCTGAGTCCGACCGCGAGGGCGAAGAGCAGGCCGGCTAGGCCCGCGCAGGAGCGGGCCGCGGTCGGACGGGCGGGGGCGTGGGTCCGGAGAGCGAGCGGCGGCATGGCTTCCCGTCGGGCGCGCGGCGCGCGGCGCAGCTGGAGTTCGGGGCGGCCCACGCGGGACAGCGCGCGGCCCACGCAGCGCGGGAGAGCCCGCGGCTCGCCCATGATAGCACCGCGCCCCGCTCGGGGCCCAGGTCCGGCCGGCTCCGGCCGCCGCCCCGCCGGCGGGATAGCGCGCGGCCCCCCGCTCGCGCAGCGCCCCGGCGCCCAGGTCCGCCTTGCCCTTCGTCGTGCAGTACAGCGGCCGCGTCTGCCTCCTCGGCGAGCACTGCGACTGGGCGGGCGGCGCCAGCCTCACCGTGCCCGCCCCCCTCTCGGTGGTCGTCGCCGTCGACGCGCCCCTCTCGCTCACCGAGATCCGCGTGCGCACCGCGCTGCACGGTGATCTGCGCGAGCAGAGCTTCGGGCTGCAGGGCGAGGTCGACCCCGCGGGGGGCCCGCTGCGCTTCGCGCCGGCCGCGGCGGCGGCCCTGCACCGCCGCGGGATCGCGCTGCGCGCCTGCCACCTCTACGTGCACGCGACCCTGCCGGCCGGGCGCGGCTTCTCGTCGTCGGCCGCCTACACGCTGGGCGTGCTCGACGCGCTGGCCCGGGCCGCGGGCCACGCGCTCGAGCACGACGTGCTGGCCGCCCTCGCCTACGAGGTCGAGCACGAGCTGCTCGGCGTGCCCTGCGGCCGCCTCGACCCGATGGCCTGCGCGGCCGGCGCCGCCGCCTACATCCGCTGGCGGGCCGACGGCAGCGGGCGCCTCCGGCGGATCCAGCCGCTTCGGCCGCTGCACCTCGCCGTCGGCGTCTGGCCCCAGCCCCGCCCGGCGGCGCCCCTGCTGTCTGCCCTGCGCGCGCACACCGCCGCCGACCTGCGCGCGCCCGAGGACCGCGAGGCCGCCGCGGCGGTGGCTGAGGCCCTCGCCACCTTCGCCCACACCGCCGACGCCGGCGCACACGCCGTGCGCATCGGTGATCTCGCGGCGCTCGGCGCCGCAATGGACCGCGCGCAGGCCGCCTACACCGTGGCGGCCCAGGCCCTGCCCGCCCTCGCCGCGCCGCAGCTGGTCGCGACCTGCGCCCGCCTGCGCGACGATCACGGCGCGCTGGGCGCCAAATTCAGCGGCGCGGGCGGCGACCGCTCCATCGTCGCCCTGGGCGTCGACGAGGACCACGCCAGCCGGCTGCGCGGCGGCATGGAGGCGGCGGGGCTCAGCGCCTGGGCGCTGCGGGTCGACCGGGTGTGAGGGCGGGCCGGCGCCCCATCGAGCTGCACCTCGAAGCCTTCGGCGTTGATGTGG
>JBJONS010000318.1:0-4433 GCA_046051725.1 Pseudomonadota bacterium
TCCCGCTGCCCTGACCGCCCCGGCCCCGGCGGCCACCGCGCCGGTCGCGTCCCCCCCTGCGCCCCCCGTCGCGGCGAGCACGCCCCCTGCTGCGGCGTCCACACCCGCGGCACCCCCGGCCTCTCCTGCCGCGGGGGCCGCCGCGGCCGCTGCAGCCTCCGCCGCGCCGCCCTCGGCCTCCGCCGCGCCGCCCTCGGCCTCCGCCGCCGGGCCTGCCCTGGTGAGCGAGGCCGCCCCGCCGCCCGGCGCCCGCGCGCCCGCCGGGGCCCAGGGCGCCGCCCGCCTCGACCGCGCCCCCGATCCGATGGCCGCCGCCGCCGCCGCCGGCGGGGCCGCGAGCTTCTCGGTGCGCCGCGGCCCCGGCGGGCGCCCCACCCGCCTGCGCCTGCCGCTCTCGGCGACCAGCGCCGAGGCGGTCACCTGGATGGTCGGGAACCTCGTGCCGGTCAAGCTCTCGCTGACCGGCGCCCTGGTGGGCTGGTACCGGCTCAGCAACAGCCGGGGCCGCGTCGGCCACAACGTGCTGATGAGCGCGCTGGACGTCAATGAAGAGCTGAGCCTCGAGCTGGTCGAGAACCAGACCCTGTTCTGCGACCTGCTGGTCGAGCAGAACGGCGCCCGCAGCCTCAGCCCCTGCGGCAGCGCGGTGCCGGTGGGCAGCCTCACCGACCACCTCTGCGCCTGGATGGGCCTGCCGGCGGGGGCCTACACCCTGCTGGTCAACGACGTCGACGTCGGCCCCTACGCCATCCTCGCGGATCTGCCCGCGCCCGCCCGCGGCGAGGTGCACCGCCTGCGCCTCGTCGGCCCCCGCTGACGCCCCCGGAGCCTCGGAATGAGCCAGGAACGCTGGGACATCGTGCTGCGCTTCCTCAGCGGGCCGCTGGCGCTGCAGGGTGACCTCGTGCTGCGGGGCCCGGTGGTGCGCCTCGGCGCGAACCCCGGCCCCGGCGGCCTCTCGCTCGACGGCTACCGCGGGGTCGACGACCGCCAGGCGGTCATCACCGCCTACGACGGCGGCACGGTCAGCGTGGCCCCGGTCGGGAAGAACCAGGTCCGGGTGAACACCCACGAGAACGTTGACTGGGACAGTGTTCAGCCCCTCAACAGCCCGGTGTTCCTCAGCAAGGGCGACGCGGTGCACGTCGGCCCGGCCAACCGCGGCGCGACCTTCCTGTTCGTCGACGCCCGGCCGCTGCGCTTCACCCAGAGCGCCGGGGTCTACAGCGACGCGGCCCAGGCCCAGCCCTACGCGAGCGCGAGCAACGTGGTGGTCAAGTCGACCACCAAGGGCATGCCGGCCTGGTTCTTGCCCAGCTTGGTCGGCATGGGCTTGATCACCATCGTCACGGTGTTCTCGCTGACGACCGACGTGTTCCGCACCAACGTCAAGCGGTTGGGGCCGGCGGTCGACGGCGAAGAGCACTACGCCCGCGTCGAGCTCAGCGAAGAGGTCATTCAGCAGGTCGAGACCGAGTTCAAGGGCTTCGACCAGGCCTTTGAGTACTTTGTGATGATCCCGAACGCCAAGGCGGCCGACTGGCCCGAGCTGCGCACCGACCGCAAGCTCTGGGACGACAAGTACGTGCTGTACACCAAGGCCTCGGTCGGGGCCCACGCCCGCGCCAACAATTTCTGGCGCCGCCTCGACGCCATCGAAGAGCGCTACCACGAGGTGGTGGTGCAGGCCCGAAAGAATGGGCTGCCCGATATTTTGGCGGGCATCCCCTACCAAGAGAGCAGCTACCGTGCCGAGGCCAACAGCCCGGTCTGCGCCAAGGGCTGGTGGCAGCTGATGCCCGAGGTGGCCCACCGGGTCAAGGTCGAGGTGCGCAACTGCAGGCTGAGCGGCTCGGACCGCCCCTGGTCGCCGACCCGGATCTCGCCCAAGATTGGGGTGCTCAAGAACGCCGAGTATGTGGCCCGCGACAACGGCTACCACTGCAAGCTCGGCAGCTGCGAGGTCGACATGCGCGCCGACTTCGACGAGAGCACCCGCGGCGCCATGGAGCTGCTCAAAGAGCCCTGGGTCGACGAAGAGCTGCGGGCCTCGGGCGCGCTGGTGCAGATCACCATCCTCAGCCACAACGCCGGCTACGACAACAGCCGCTACGAGGAGAAGAAGGTCAACAGCGTCAACATCCTGCCCTCGTACCGCCGCCACCTCAAGGAAGATGCCCTGCAGCGCGACCCGGCCTTCTACGGCAAAAACATCACCTGCGTCGGCGAAGAGCACAAGGACATCCTCGGCAAAGCCAACGACAAGTGTGACGGCCACATCGCCAACCAGAGCCAACACTACGCGTACAGCATCACGGCCCAACACATCTTGGCCGCGTGCTACTACGCGCAGAACTACCCCGACAAGCCGATCTGGAAGGAGTACAAGCAGCAGTTCTACAGCGACGACGGCTACTGCACGACGCTGAACGTGCCCGACTTCACCGCCACCGCGCCGCAGCGCTGAGCAGGAGGCCACTGTGCGCTACCGCCCCATGCTCGCCGTCGTCGCCACCATCTCGGCCGCGGTGCTCACCGGCAACCTCGTCAAGACCGAGCTGAGCGCCGACGCCGACGGCCAGAACCGCATCGCGCCCAGCGAGCAGCAGCACCGCGACACGTCCAAGATCGCCGACCCGCTGCTCGACATGGTGTTCACCGAGGGCAACCGCGAGAAGAACTTCACGGCGATGGGCTTCGACAAAGACATGACCGCCGCGGCGGTCAAGGCGAGCAAGGCCCTGCACGCCAGCCACGCCGAGCGCTTCCGCGAGCTGGTCGACACCGCCGAGAAGCGCAGCGACCTGCAAGAAGACCTGTGCAGCACGACCAACGACAAGCGCCCGCGCTACGCGGCGATGGGCTGGCTGGTCGAGCGGAAGGTCCGCGAGCTGATGGTCGTGCGGGCGGATAAGCTCGACAACCTCAAAGAGCAGGACTGGGCCCGGGCCAGCACGGTGCACTCGATCTACGACCGGCGCGAGCGCAGCAAGTCGCGCCAAGAGAACGCGCCGATCATGATCGTCGCCGCCGTGCTGGCGGGGCAAGAAGAGAAGGCGCGCGAGGGCTGGCCGCCTTGGGGCACTGGCGACCGCTGGAGCTGGGAGCAGGTGCAGAAAGAGCACCCCGGGATCGGCCAAAAGATCATCGACTACTACGCACTCTTCCATGTGATCAAAGAGATCGCCGAGGAAGAGGGAGGACTCTGCGAATGAACGCACCCCATCTCCCCCGCCTCGCCTGCGCCGCCGCCGCGCTGGCCCTCACGCTGGGCGCCGCGCCGGCCCACGCCGGCCGCACCGTGGGCGTCGGCCTCGGCAGCAGCACGCTCAGCAGCGGCGTCTCGGTCAAGTGGCAGGCCAAGGGCGGCGGCGGCATGCAGCTCGTCGCCGGCGCCTACGGCAACGGCCTCTACTACGACGGCTACGGCTACACCAACAGCATCGGGGTGAGCCTCGACGGCCTGCGTGACATGGGCCAGATCGGCAACCTCGGCCCCATCGGCGTGGGCTGGAGCCTCGGCGGCGGCGGCGGCATCGGCGTCGGCGGCACGCTGGCGGTGGCCGCGGCCGGGGTGGCGGGCCTCAACTTCGAGCTCGAGCCGGTGCCGCTCGAGTTCTCGATCGAGTACCGGCCCACCCTGAGCATTCTCCCGGGCGTGTACCCCGACTTCGTCAACGCCTCGGGCCACCTGCGCTGGTGGTTCTAGGCGATGGGGCCCCACCTCCGCGCCCTGCCTTGGACCGCCGCGCTCAGCCTGCTGCTCGGCTGCGGCGGCGAGCAGGTCACGCCGCTCAGCCCCGCGCCCGCGCCGCCTGCCCCGGCCGCGCCTGCGCCCGCGCACCCGGCCGCTGCGCCCCCGGCCGCTGCGCCCGCGCCGGTCGACGCGCTGGACGGCCGCTTCGTGGGGATGGAGTCCTGCGGCCAGAATGCTGGCGGTACGCCCGTTTTTGCTGGCTATACCCTCGAGCTCAAGGGCGGCGCCGGCCGCCTGGACGCCGACGGCTACCAGACGATGATCCGCAAGCGGGTCGCGGTCGAGGGCAGCGGGCCCAGCCGCGCGCTGAAGCTGGTCGGGCCCGGCGACGAGGACATGTTCCCCGCCTCGCCCGCGCCGGGCGTCGTGCTCGCCACGCTCGAGTCCGACCCCAAGGGCTGGCGGCTGCGCCCGGCGAAGGACGGCCTGATGCTCATCTGCTCTGAGGCCCTGCTGCTCGAGCGGGAGTAGCTCCGCGCCGCCGGCGCGCGGGCTCCGACACCTGGTGTCAGGACCGCCCCCGCCTGCAGCCAGACCAGAACGACCTGCTGCACGCCATCTCGCGGTGGGCCATCCGGGGACTCCCGGCCCGGATGTCATCGCCGCGCTATACTGGCGCCCCGCGGAGCCGCCCCGTCCACCGCGCCCTCCCGCCCTGTCGGCCCGGCGCCCGCCG
>JBJONS010000319.1:0-5071 GCA_046051725.1 Pseudomonadota bacterium
AAAACCGCCGGGCGCGGGCCTTCTCCCGCTGGCACTTCGACTGGGGCCTCGCCACGCAACGGAGCCTCACCGAGCTGCAGCGTCTGCTCGCGCAGGCCGAGGCGGACGCAGCCGGGCGCGATGGGGCCGCCGGCGCCGAAGCGCCTGCCGCCGAGGCCTCCGTGCGGGAGCAAGGTCGGCTTTGCGGATTGCTCGAAGCCGAGGCCATTGTCATCGACGACCGTCGGTGGGCCGGCGAGTGCACCCGCAGCTCCGACTCGCCGCTCTACGTCGAATGGGTGCAGGAAGCGGGCAGGACCCTGGCGATCCTTCGCCCGCTTCTCCCCCCGATGGAGCCGAGCGCGCTCGAAGCGGCGCGTGCGGAGGCGATGGAGCGGCTGCGCGCGGCCCACAGGAGGACGACATGAGCGGCACGACGGGAAAGGCGCAGCGAGCGGCGCTCTACGCCCGGGTCTCGACCACGGGGCACGGGCAGGACGTCGGCCTGCAGCTCGATGAGCTGCGCCAGGTCGCCGCGCAGCGCGGGTGGACCGTTGTCGAGGAGTTCGTCGACGAGGGCATCAGCGGCGCGAAGGCCTCGAGGCCGGCGCTCGACCGAATGATGGAGGCCGCCCGCCTCGGCAAGATTGACGTGGTGGCCGTGTGGAAGCTCGACCGGCTGGGGCGGAGCTTGGCGAACCTGCTGAGCACGCTCGACGAGCTCGGGCACCACGGGGTCGGCTTCGTGAGCCTGCGGGACGCCGGGATCGACACGACATCGCCGACGGGGCGGCTGTTGTTGCAGCTGATGGGGGCGTTTGCGGAGTTCGAGCGGGGGCTGATCCGAGAGCGCTGCATGGCGGGGCAAGAGCGGGCCCGGGCCAAGGGCAAGCACATCGGCCGGCCGCGGAGCGAGGCCCAGCCGGACGCGCTGCGGGCGGCCAGCACGTTGATCGCGCAGGGGTGGTCGCTTCGGCAGGTGGCGAAGGCCACGGGGCTGAACAAGGACACGCTGCGGCGGAGGTTGGCGGAGGTCGACGTCGAAGCCGCGGCGCCGCCCCGGCCCGCAGTGCCGCGTCCGCCGGCCATCCCAGCATAGCGCCACAGCCGCGTGCTCCCGCCTCTCGCGACCCGCCCAGGCAGCGGCGCTTCAGGGCTCGACCACCAGCTCGGACATCATGCCGTTCTCGCCGTGCTGCAGGATGTGGCAGTGCTGCATCCACCGCCCGGCGGCTTGGCCGCTGCCCCCGGGGTCGTGCAGCGGCACGCGCAGCCGCACCGTGGACCAGGGCGGCAGCAAGACCGTGTCCTGCCACTCCGCGTGGTCGGCGGTGACGCGGATCACCTCGTCCTCCGCCGCCTCGCCGTCCTCGTGCGCCTCGCCATCGGGCCCGAGCGTCCAGTCGATCACCTGAAAGCTGAAGCCGTGCAGGTGGTAGGGGTGTGACATCATCGAGTTGTTCCGCACCTCGAGCTCGATGACCTCGCCGAGGCGGGCCCGGCGCGCGCTCGGGGCCAGGGCCGGCGCTTCGGCGCCCATCCGGTGCGGGTGCCAGCTCTCGCCGTCGATGCCGAACCAGGTGGTCATCTCCCACGAGCCGTCGGCGAGCTGCACGTGGTCCATCTGCTCGTCGAGGCTGACCGCGTCGGCGCCGGTCCAGCGCGGGCCCGCGGCGGTCGGAGCGGACGGCACGCTGCGGCCGAGCGCCTCGAGCAGGGGCGTTCCGTCGTCGATCTCGAAGCTGTCGGCGCCGGTGTCGACGAGGCGCAGGCGGGCGACCTGCACCGTGGGGCGGGTGCCGTCATCGGCCGCGTCGCCCATCACCATCTCGTCGCCCTCCATCCACATGTCGTGGCGCCCCCGCGCGCTGTCGCGCCACTCGAGCGCGAGCTCGTCGCCGGGCGACCCGTGGGTCAGCAGCACGACGTCGGCGCGCTCGCCAGGCGCGAGCAGCACCTCGCCCACGCCAAAGCGCAGCGGCACCTCGACCGAGCCGAGGGCCTCACCGCCGGGCCCGATGCGCGCGCCGGTGACCACGCCGCCCTCGACCCGCGCGCGGTCGAGCAGCCCGCCCTCGCCGCCGACCCGCACGAGGCTGCGCCCGGGCACGGAGAGGCGCCAAAAGCGCGTGATGGACGCGTTGATGAGCTGCAGTCGCACGCCGCCGTCGAGCGGCACCTCGAGCGTCGGCAGGACCGCGCCGTTGACCAGCAGCTGCGACCCCTCCGTGCCGTTCATGATCTCCATCGCATTGTCGACCTCGGCCGAGGCCACCCGGCCGAGCACCGTGTGGGTGTCCGAGAGCACCACCACGTGCCGGGCCGCGGGCAGCACGCCGTCGGCGACCAGCCGGGCCTCGTCGGGGTCGGCGACGATGAGCGGCGCGTAGAGGCCCGAGAACAGGGCCTGCGCCCCCCGCGTGTGCGGGTGGTACCAAAACACCCCTGGGCGCGTCGCAGTGAACGCGTACGTCCGCGACGCCCCGGGCAGCACCGGCGCCTCGGTCACGGGCGTGCCGTCGGCGGCGTTGAAGCCCTCGATGCCGTGCCAGTGGACGCCGCTGGCCCAAGCCTCACCGTCAGGCAGGTCATTCTCGAAGTCCAGCGCCAGCTCGTCGCCCAGCTCAACCTCGATGCGCGGGCCCGGCACGCTGCCGTTGTAGGCGAGCAGCTCGACGTCCTCGCCGTCGAGCGGCAGCACGGCGGCGGCCGCGCGGATCGACCCTTGAAAACGCCCCGGCGTCGGGTCGAGGTCCTCGAGCAGGGGCGGCTCGACGAAGCGGCGCCCGTCCGCCGCGGCGTCGACGCCCGGCTTGTCGGTCCCACCCGCGCAGGCGGCGGCGAGGAGCGCCGGCCCGAGCCGCCACCCCACCCGCTCAGCCCACATCGATCACCCACGAGCAGCCGTCGGCGCACAGCCCTTCGACGTGCCCGCCGGCGGCCTCACCGGTGCAGCCGCTGAACCCGCCGCCCTCGAGGGTGGCGACGCCGTCGACGACCTGGCCGCCGCTCGGCATCTCACCGTGGTCCATGCTCCAGTTCGAGAGGGTGTAGGCGCAGGTCGCGGCGTCGAGCGCGAGGTCGGCCTGCATCTCCATCCCGAAGCAGCTGCCCGACGTCGTCGCGCGGCCGGTGACCAGGCCGCCGCAGGCGTCGGCCGCGGCCCCGCCGTCGCCCGCCGCGCCGCCGTCGGAGCCATCGGCTCCATCGGCGCCGTGCGCGGTGTGGTCGCCTGCGCTGTCGTCGTGCATCGCCTTGTGGCCGCAGCCCGACCAGAGGAGCGCTGCGGCGAGAGTGACGCGGCTCGCGTGGTTCATCGTGCCCTCGGTGTGCCTGGCGCCCGGGGAGGCCAACGCGGCCAGCCGCAGGGAGCACCAGAAGCGCACACCAGCACAGTATCGTGAACGAGTACCCCTGGGGGGTAGCATGCAGCCTTAGCGCGACCCCGCTGGCCCGCTGGTCTCGCGCGCCATCTGCGGACCGTGGGGGCAGCGCCGCGGAGGCGCGCGTGCCGCGGCGCTGCCTGTGCCGGTGGACCCTTCCGTCGACGCCAGGCCCGGGTCATCGTCGGCCGCTCCCACGCTGCAGGGTCGAGCTGCGCTGGGCTTCGCCGCGCCGGCGGGCACGGCCGACCGCATGGCGCCGCCGCGGTCGCGGGGTGCGCCGCCTCCAGCGGCGCCGCCGGGCCGCGCCACGCGCACCTCCGTCTCAGAAGCCCTCCCGCCCGGACCCCTCCCGTCCCCGGCTCAAAAGCCCGTCGCAGAAGCCGGCTCAAAAGCATATGCTTTCGCGCCCCTGGCAGGGCCGCCAGCGGGAAGCACTCGAGCGGGCCGAGCGATGAACAAGAAGTCCCTCACCGAGACTGAGATCTGCGACCGGTTCATCACCCCCGCCCTCCAGCGGGCCGGCTGGGACCCCCAGGTCCAGATCCGGCGCGAGTACAGCTTCACCGCCGGGCAGGTCCATGTGCGCGGCAAGGTCGCCGTCCGCGGCCAGCGCAAGCGCGCCGACTACCTGCTCTTCATCGACACGAACCTGCCGCTGGCCGTGGTTGAGGCGAAGGACAATAAAGCCCCGGTCGGCGGCGGCATGCAGCAAGCGCTCGCCTACGCCGAGGCGCTCGACGTGCCCTTCGTGTTCACGAGCAACGGCGACGGCTTCGTCTTCCACGACCGCACGGGCAAGTCCGACCCGGTCGAGCGCACGCTCTCGCTCGACGACTTCCCCAGCCCGACCGCGCTGTGGAGCCGGTATCGCTCCTGGAAGGGCCTGTCTGACGAGGTGGAGCGGGTGGTGCGCCAACCCTTCCACGACGACGGCAGCGGCAAGGAGCCCCGCTACTACCAGCGCATCGCCGTGCAGCGCACCGTCGAGGCGGTCGCCCGAGGCAAGCGACGCGTCCTGCTCACAATGGCCACTGGCACGGGCAAGACCTACACCGCTTTCCAGATCATCTGGCGGCTGTGGAAGGCCGGCACCGTCAAGCGGGTGCTGTTCCTCGCTGACCGCAACGTGCTGGTCGACCAGACGCGCAACAAGGACTTCGCGCCCTTCGGCCCGGCGATGACCAAGGTGCAACACCGGCTCATCGACAAGTCCTATGAGGTCTACCTCGCTCTCTACCAGGCAGTCAGCGGGACCGACGAGGAGAGCAACGTCTACAAGCAGTTCTCCCCCGAGTTCTTCGACCTAGTGGTGGTGGACGAGTGCCACCGCGGCTCAGCGCGCGAGGAGTCCGCGTGGCGCGACATCCTCGACTGGTTCGCACCAGCCATCCAGCTCGGCCTGACGGCGACGCCGAAGGAGACCGCCGACACCTCGACGCTCACCTACTTCGGCCTGCCGGTCTACACCTACACCCTCAAGGACGGCATCTCTGACGGCTTCCTCGCACCGTACAAGGTGGTGCGCATCGACCTCGACCGCGACCTGCAGGGCTGGCGGCCGACCGCGGGCATGCGCGACGACCTTGGCCAAGAGATCGAGGACCGCGTGTACAACCAGCGCGACATGGACCGCGTGCTGGTGCTCAACCAGCGCACGCGGACCGTGGCCGCCAAGCTCTGCGCCTACCTGCGCAGCACCGACGCCT
>JBJONS010000320.1:0-3494 GCA_046051725.1 Pseudomonadota bacterium
GTGGCCAAGTACGTCGAGAAGAACGGCGTGCCGCTCGACTACAACGTCGCGCGGATCCTGTGGGGGCATGGGCGCTTTGACGAGGCCCGCGAGCGCTTCGCCCGGATCATGGCTGACCACCCCGAGCGAGATGAGGCCGCCTTCGCCGCCAAGCTCGACGTGGACGCCTACAAGATCGAGGGCGACCTGCTGGGTCTGCGGCGCGCGGTCGCCGAGTACGCAGGAAAGTCCTACGGGACCGGCAGCGTCAAGGCCGACGACTTCAAGAACGAGCTCGAGAAGGTCGACTTCACCATCGCCGAGAACCTCGGCAAAGAGAAGAAGTACGCCGAGGCCGCAGCGGCCTACCTCAACTTCTTCGAGACCTACCCCAAGTCGCCGTTCCGCACGCTCGCGTTGTCCAACGCGGCGAACAACTACGAGCGCTCGGGCAACGTCGCAGAGTCGAACCGCCTGATCGAGCGCTTCGTGCAGGCCTATCCCGACGATCCGGCCAGCCGCGTGTACTACATGCGCCTCGCCAACAACTACGGGCAGGTGTTGGAGCTCGAGAAGGCGATCCAATACTACGAGAAGCTGTACGCGCTCACCCGCGGGCGCGGGATCGCTGACCCCAACGCGCCTGACGCGATCTTCAACGCCGGCATGATGCGCGTCGGTATCGGCGACTACAAGGGGGCCGCGCTCAACTACGAGCGCTACGCCAAGGACAACCCGGAGCAAGAGGACGCCGCGAACATCTACTTCCTCGCCGGGGAGCAGTGGGAGCGGGTCGGTGAGCAGGACGCGCTCCGCTTCTATCGCCGCTACATCAACGACTACCCGGACGCCGTCCCCGACGCGGTGATGGAGTCGCTCCACAAGATCGCGCTCCTCACCGAGAAGACCGGCAAAGAGCGCGAGGCTGACGCGGCCTGGGCGGACGTGGCCGCGGGCTTCCGGCGCCTCGCCGGGGGCGGCAAGCTCGGCGTGTCTGGCCGCAAGGCGGCCGCGCAAGGCGCGTACCGCGCGCTCGCTCGGGACTACGACGCCTTCATCGCGATCAAGTACACCGCCGACGACGCCAAGAACGCCGAGCTGATGCGCGGCAAGTTCGAAGAGCTCAAGGCGCTCGAGACGAAGGGCACCGAGCTCGCGAGCATTCAGGACTTTGAGTACGGCTCGGGCGGCCTCGTGCTGGTCGGCAAGGCCTACATCGCGCTGGGTGACATGCTGTTCAACGCGCCGCTCCCGCGGGGGCTGAGCGAAGAAGACCAGATGTTCATCCGCGAAGAGATCGACAAGCAGCGCATCCCCATCGAGGACAAGGGCAAGGCGCGCCTCCAGACGGTCGTGCAGGTCGGCCTCGACCAGAAGCAGTGGAGCCGCTTCCAGGATGAGGCGCAGGCCTACTTGGCCGAGCGCTTCCCGGCCGAGTTCGCCCCGGTGCGCGCAGAGGTCCGGGCCAGCGGCGCGGCCTCCGATGTGCGCATCGGCGGTCCGATCAGCCTGGAGGATCCGAAGCCGAAGCCCGCGCCCGAGAGCGCGGGGGGAGGGGACAAGTGACCCGGACCACCCTGACGCTCCTCTTTGGTGCCGCCCTCGCGCTCAGCGCCTGCGCGCCGAAGGCTCCGCCTCCGACCGCGCCCGTCGCGCCGACGCCCGCGCCGACCGCGACCCCCGATCCCGGGGTCCCCGCCGCGCCGACGCCGGCGCCCGCCGCCGAGGACTCGGGCGAGCTGCTCCGCCTCCTGCAGAGCACCAAGCCCGAGGACGCCCGGGCTGCCATCGAGCGCCTGACCCGCTTGGCCGCGGATCGTCCGGAAGACGCCCGCATCCCCTACAACCAGGGGGTGGCCTGGCTCACCGTCGGCGACGCGGGCGAGGCGCGCAAGCGCTTCCTGCGGGCCACCGACATCGATCCCAAGCTGAGCGCCGCGTGGCTCAACCTCGGCGCGCTGGCCGAGCGCTCCGGCGAGCTGGATCGCGCCAGCCAGTCCTACCAGGCCGGCCTGCGGTACGCGCCCGACGACAACGCCCTGTCGGTCGCCTCCGCCGGCGTGCTCCGCCAGCAGCGCAAGTTCGACGAGGCCGAGCGCCTCTGCCGCGAGGTCATCAAGCGCGACAGCAACAACATCCGCGCCTATGACGAGCTGGGGCAGATCTTCATGGCCAAGGGCGAGCACGGCCTGGCCAAGTTTGTGTACGACCGCGCCTTCTACTCGGTGCCGGGAACGCAGGACGATCCGGCCATGCACGCCCACCTCGGGCAGGTGCTGCTCGCGCTGAACAGCAAGGTGAAGGCCCGGGAAGAGATGGAGAAGGCCGTCGCGATGGACCCGAACCTCGTGTCGGCCCGCCTCGCGCTGTCGTCGTTCCACATGGACAACCACGACTGGAACGCCACCCTGGCCACCCTCGAGCCCGCCCGCGATCTGGCCCCCACCAACGCCAGCATCCGGATGAACCTGGGCACCGCCTACCGAGGCCTCGGTCGGGTCGAGGACGCCAAAGCCGCCTGGGAGAAGGCGCTCGAGCTTGAGCCGGCCAACCCCGATCCGCTGCTCAACCTCGCGATCCTCTACGGCGACACGCTCAAGGACTACCCGCTGGCGCTCAGCACCATCGACACCTACCTGTCGAAGGGCGGCACCCGCACCGCGCTCGCCAAAGACTGGCGTGCGGCGCTCGAAGAGGCCAAAAAGCGCTACGAGCGCGCGCTGGAGCTCAAGAAGCGCAAAGAAGATCAGCGGAAGAAGGCCGAGGAGCGCGAGCGGCTCGCGGCAGAGGCTGAGGCCCGCATCAAGGCCGAAGAGGCCGAGGCCGCCCGCAAGGCGCAGGAAGAGGCCGACCGGGCTGCCCAGGTGCCGGTGCCCACCCCCGCGCCCGCGCCGGCCCCCGATCCGGCTCCGCAGCCTGCGCCCGAGTGGCCGACCACCGGCACGCCGACGCCGATCCCGCCGAATGAGCCCGCTCCGGCCCCGGCGCCCGCTCCGGCGCCGGCGCCCGGTCCGGCACCCGCCGCTGGGGACCCGTGGGGCAGCCCTGCGCCCGCGGCGAACCCGACCGCGCTGGGCACGGCCTGCCAGGCCCGCGGCGCCTGCGGCGATCCTGCGCTGGAGTGCGCCCAGGACGCGGTCTGCCGCCAGACCGGCGGACCCGGCACCAACGGCCAGGGCATCGGCTGCGTGGTCACCGCCGACTGCGCCTACGGCCTGAGCTGCGTGGCCAACTCCTGCGCGGACGCCCCCGCGCCGGCGGCCACCGAGAGCCCGTGGGGCGGCCAGTGAGCGTCGGCCCGTTCACCGCGCGGCCCCGTCGCGCAGGAGTTCACATGAGGAACATCATTGGGTTGGTCATCCTCGCCCTCGCGCTCCCGAGCGTCGCCAGCGCGCAGGACCGCAAGAAGCGCAAGACCCTCGCCGAGATCCTCGTCGAGGGCGAGGTGCAGAAGCCGCAGGTGACGATGTTCATCAACCGCCAAAACCTCAACACCGACGCTGGTCTGGTGCTCA
>JBJONS010000321.1:0-5612 GCA_046051725.1 Pseudomonadota bacterium
GATCCCGCAGCGCCTGCGTGGCTGGACCTCATCGACGTTGTTCAGGACGCCCGCCGCACCGCCGCGCGCGTCGTCGTGAAGGTCGCCGATCCGCCCCGCTGCGCAGGGGAGGGGGCCTGCGCCTGGGCGCCCCTGCACTACTGCGCGACCGAGCAGGCGCGGGCCTGGGACCTGCTCGACCTGCGGGCAGCCGACGCGGGGCTGCGCCAGCCGCCCGGCGATGTCGTGGATCGCCTCGGCCTCGACGCCGCCCAGCTGCAGAGCTGCCTCGCGAGCCGGCCGGCGGGGCAGGCGGGCGCCCGCGCCGCGGCCGCCGTGCGGGTCATGAAGCGCGAGGGCGGTCCGTGGCTCGACGTGGAAGGTTTTGGGTGGACCGGCGATCCTCCCCACCCAGGCGACGTGATCAGCGTCATCGACGCTGTCATCAGCGCATACAGGGGAGGGCAGCAGGTCCAGCCGCGGCGGCTGCGCCCGCGCTGGGAGGGCGCGCCGGACCCCACGGTGGCCCTCGCCGACCTGCGCGCGCCGGCCTCGGCGCCAGAGGCGGCCGCCGCGTGCGCTGCCGAGGGGGCGCAGGTCTGCGAATTCTCGGCGCTGGTGGCGGCGTGTCGGGGGGCTGCGCCGCCCGGGGTGGCCCGGCGGAGCGGCGCGGCGCGCTTCCGGCTGCAGCCCGGGTGCGGCGAGGATCCGGCCGCCTGCGGGGCGCTCCACGGCGCTGCCACCCTGGGGCAAGACCCCGAGTGGGCGCGCGAGGGCGACGTGCTGGTGCCCGCAGCCGGCGGGCCGGGCTGCCTCGAGCGGGGCGCGGCGCCGCCGGCGGCGCTGCCGTTCCGCTGCTGCCCCGGGGGCGTGACGGCTCCGTGACGGGGGCTGCCGCAGCTTGCCGCGGCGTGGCCCCCTTCATAGGCGAACGCCACGGCGCGGGGTGGGGCTGGTCGCGGTGCCGCGACTCGGTCCGCCTCCGCCGCGCACCGGAGAGCGTCTCGGCTCCGGTCGGCCCCGAACCTGGACCGCGGGTTCATTGGGGCATGCGGGGGCTTCGGCCCATCGCGGTCCACCGTGTCAGCCTTGGGGAGCCTGCTGGGGCGTCGACTAATCGGCAAGTCACCGGACTTTGACTCCGGTTTTGCAGGTTCGAACCCTGCCGCCCCAACTCCTCCCCAAGCTGACCACCGGCGCCGCGCCACCGCTGCTCTGCCGCCAGGACGCTCTCCACTACGCCAACGTGGGCCAACAGGGGGGAGAGCATGTCCACCGACATCAAGCTGTTCTCGGGCAACGCGAACCCCGAGCTGGCGCGCCGCATCGCAGATCGGCTGCGCACACAGGTCGGGCCTGCGAAGGTCGGGCGGTTCAGCGACGGCGAGATCAACGTCGAGATCGGCGACAACGTGCGCGGCCGGGATGTGTTCCTGATCCAGCCCACCTGTGCGCCGGCCAACGACCACTTGATGGAGCTGTTGATCATGGGCGACGCCTGCAAGCGGGCGTCGGCTGGCCGGATCACCGCGGTGATCCCGTACTATGGCTACGCACGGCAAGATCGGAAGGCCCGGCCGCGGGTGCCCATCACCGCCAAGCTGGTCGCCGACCTGCTGTCCGCCGCGGGGATGGATCGCATCCTGACGATGGAGCTCCACGCGGGGCAGATCCAGGGCTTCTTCGACATCCCCGTCGACAACCTGTTCTCCAACACGCTGCTCTGCGACACCATCAGCCGCACGATGCCCACCGAGAACGCGGTGGTCGTCTCGCCGGACGCCGGCGGGGTCGAGCGGGCCCGCTCCTTCGCAAAGCGCCTCGGCTGTGGCCTGGCCATCATCGACAAGCGCCGGCCTGGACCGAACGAAGCCGAGATCATGCACATCATCGGCGACGTCAAGGGCCGCACCTGCATCATCGTCGACGACATGATCGACACCGCCGGCACCCTCACGAAGGCGGCCGCAGCGGTCCAGGCCGCCGGCGCGACCGAGGTCCACGCGGCGGCGAGCCACGCGGTGCTCTCGGGTCCTGCCTCGAAGCGGATCGACGAGAGCGTCCTCAAGAGCGTGATCGTCACCGACAGCATCCCCCACGGCAACCCCGGGCCGAAGGTTCGCGCGGTCACGGTGGCCGAGCTGTTCGCGGAGGCCATCCGCGCCATCCACCACCACGACTCGGTCAGCCGCCTCTTTGACTGAGCCCGCCCGCCCCCGCATTTCCGGGGCGAGCGTGCGGGAAGGCGCCGCGCGCCGCGCTTGACAGGGGAGGGGGGTCGCGGTATCGGGCGGGGCCGTTGAACACCGCGGCCTGATGTCAGCCCTGCCTGGGCTTCACCCCGGGCGCCGGGCCCCTCGCCGAACGGCGCACCAGCGAACGTCTGGTTCCCGTCCCGAACGAGATCAGCGCCGGTTCAACCCTCTCCGAAGTCTGCCCCCTCCCGCTGGTTCGTCGGTCCCCCCGGGGGCCCGCAGTCCGAGACGAGCCCGCACGATGGTGGTCGTCGCCGCAGGCGACACCTCCCGACGGTGGGGCCAGACCGCACACGGGCTGCGACGCGCCGAAGCCGCCGCAGGTTTGACCTGCCTCCGGCGTGGCCAACTGGTCTTCTAGGAGCTGTTATGGACGCCGTCTCCCTCCCCGTTGAGGCCCGCACCGCCACCGGCAAGGGCTATGCCCGCAAGCTGCGCCGCGCGGGCTCGATCCCCGCCGTTGTGTACCGCGCCGGCGGCTCGGCCGAGCACATCACCCTCAAGCCGGCCGACATCGAGCTGGTCTTCCGCCAGTCCAACAACCGCAACACGCTGCTCAAGCTTGAGGGCGCGGGTGTTGGCAAGGTCTGCTTGGTGCGGGACGTGCAGCGTCACCCCGTCAGCCGCGCGATCCGGCACGTGGACCTCTACGAGGTCGACACCAACGAAGACGTGCGCGTCACCGTCAACGTGGTGCCTGTCGGCACCTCGATGGGCGTGAAGGCCGGCGGCAAGCTCCAGGTCCTCCGCCGCTACCTCGAGGTCATCTGCAAGCCGCAGCACATCCCCGAGAGCATCGCTGTCGACGTGACCAACCTCGACATCGCCGCCTTCGCCAAGATGAGCGCGCTGACCGCTCCCGAAGGCTGCGCCTTCCCCTACAAGACCGACTTCAACCTCGTGACCGTCATCGGCAAGCGCGTCGTCGCCACCGCTCCGGTCGCTGAAGAAGGCAAGAAGAAGAAGAAGTAAGCCTCGCTTGCTCGCGCTCGTGGAGGCGGTCCTTCGGTGCACCTCGTCGTTGGCTTGGGAAATCCAGGGCGCCGCTATGAGCGCACTCGACACAACGTGGGCTTCCTCGTGGTCGAGCACCTCGCGGCGCGGTGGCAGGTCGACCCCCGGGGTCGGGACAACTTCGGCGCGCTGCTCGGCGACGGTCTCGTCGCTGGACAGCGCGTCGTGTTGGTTCAACCGCAGGGCTTCATGAACGCCTCGGGTCAGCCCGTCGCGACCGCCGCCGGCTTCTACAAGGCCAAGCCCGCAGAGATCATCGTCCTGCACGATGATATGGACATCCCCTTCGGCGCGGTCCGCTGCAAACGAGGGGGTGGCCACGGCGGGCACAACGGCCTCCGCGATCTCAGCCGGGTCCTTGGGCCCGAGTACACGCGGGTTCGGTTCGGGGTGGGTCGCCCCCCCGCAGGCTGGGACCCGGCGGATTATGTCCTTGGAAAGTGGAGCACAGCCGAGGAGCAGGATCTCCCTGCGCTCCTGAGCCTCGCGGCGGACGCCATCGAGACCATCCTTCGGGACGGGATCGACGCGGCCAGCAACCGCTTCAACAGCCGGCCCGAACGGCCGGGTGGTCCCCCTGAAGTCCCCCCTGTGGCGGCCTCCGCTGAGGCCCTGAGGAGCCGTAGATGAACCCAAGTCAACTGGCATACGCTGTGCCAGCCGCTGGGGCGCTCGCGCTGGCCTACGCCTTCTGGAAGGCGAGCTGGGTGCGCGCGCAGCCTGCCGGCAACGAGAAGATGCAAGAGATCGCGCTGCTGATCAAGCAGGGCGCGATGGCCTTCCTCGGCCGCGAATACAAGATCCTGGCGATCTTTGTCGCGATCGTCGCGGTGCTGCTCGGCGTCACCAACATGTCGGGCGAGAACCAGAGCCCGCTCATCGCCGCCGCGTTTGTGATCGGCGCGTTCGCCTCGGGCCTCGCTGGCTACTTCGGCATGCGCATCGCGACCGACGCGAACGTCCGCACCACCCAGGCGGCGACCATCGGCTTGCCCCAGGCCCTTGACGTCGCCTTCTCCGGCGGCGCGGTCATGGGCATGAGCGTGGTCGGCCTCGCGACCATCGGCCTCGGCGGCTGCTACATCGTCTTCGCCGCCATCTTTGGCAGCGACATGAGCGGCCTCGCGACCAACCTGAGCGTGCTCACCGGCTTCTCGATGGGCGCCTCGAGCATCGCGCTCTTCGCCCGCGTCGGCGGCGGCATCTACACCAAGGCCGCCGACGTCGGCGCCGACCTGGTGGGCAAGGTCGAGAGCGGCCTGCCCGAAGATGACCCCCGGAACCCCGCGGTCATCGCCGACAACGTCGGTGACAACGTCGGTGACGTGGCCGGCATGGGCGCCGACCTGTTTGAGTCCTTCGTCGGCGCGATCGTCGGCGCGATGGTGCTCGCCATCTCGTACGCCGAGGTGGGCAAGGGCAACCTTGGGCCGGTGGTCCTCCCGCTGCTGGTCGCTGCGGCGGGCATCCTCTGCTCGATCGTCGGCACCTTCTTCGTGAAGACCCGCGAGGGCGGCAACCCGCAGGTTGCGCTCGACACGGGCGCCTTCGGCGCGGCGGGCGTCATGGCGGCGGCCACCTTCGGCATCGCCAAGTACCTCTGGCCCGAGGGCGGCGCGCACGTCATCGACGCCAGCGGCAACCCCGGCGCCGACGCCGTGCTCTGGTGGCAGGTGGGCGTGGCGACCGTGGTCGGCCTCGCGACGGGCGTCGCGGTCGGCATGATCACCTCGTACTACTGCTCGATGGGCAAGCGCCCCGTCAACAGCATCGTCGAGCAGAGCCGCACCGGCACGGCGACGAACATCATCGCCGGTTTGGCCATCGGCATGAGCTCGACCGCGTGGCCGATCATCGTCATCGCTGCGGGCGTGTTGATCAGCAACGAGGTCGCCGGCCTGTACGGCGTGGCCATCGCCGCGCTGGGCATGCTCTCGACCACCGGCATCCAGCTCGCGGTCGACGCCTACGGCCCGATCGCTGACAACGCGGGCGGCATCGCCGAGATGAGCCACCAGCCGGCCCATGTCCGCGAGCGCACCGACAAGCTCGACGCGGTGGGCAACACCACCGCGGCCATCGGCAAGGGCTTCGCGATCGGCTCGGCGGCGATGACCGCCCTGGCCCTCTTCGCGGCCTTTATGCAGCAGGCGAAGATCACCGGCATCGACCTCGCCAAGCCCGAGGTCATGGCGGGCTGCTTCATCGGCGGCATGCTGCCCTTCCTCTTCTCGGCGATGGCGATGAGCGCGGTCGGCGAGGCGGCGATGGACATGATCGTCGAAGTGCGGCGCCAGTTCCGCGAGATCCCGGGCCTGCTGGAAGGCACCGCGTTGCCCGACTCGGCCCGCTGCGTCGACATCT
>JBJONS010000322.1:0-18270 GCA_046051725.1 Pseudomonadota bacterium
CGGCCGGGCCCGAGCGGGGCCGGGCCCTGGGCAGGCGGACGGCCTCAGCGGTCGGTGCTCTTGAGGCCCGACGCGGTCGAGGCCGGCTCGCCGCCCTTGGCCATGTCGACCCAGGGGTCGCTGTCGATCCAGCCCATGCGGCTCGAGATCGACTGCACCGCCAGGACGGCCGCCGCCGCGATGGTGACGCTGAGCGCCACGGTCATGAAGCGGGCGCCCGGCGTCGACTGGGCCACGATCTGCTCAGGCATCACGTGCGCGGGCTGCGGCTGGATGCGCGAGATGTCGGTGTTGCGGCCGAGCGCCCGGCTGATGCCGGTGGTGGGCTCGAGGTGGCGCCCCGCGCCGGTCGGGCGGTCGAGCGCCCGGCCAATCCCGGTGGTGCGCTCGAGCGCGGCGCGGCGGGCCTTGCGGGCCCCCTCGGTCTGCCCCTCGACGGTGTCGTAGGTGAAGCTCGGGCCGTGGTTGGTGTTCATCGGCGCCACGACCACGGTCGCTGCTTCGGGCGGCGAGGGCTCAAGGTCGGGGCTGAGGCTGAGGCTGCCATCGGCGAGGCGGCGCAGCTCGCGCAGGGCGGCGGCGGCGGTGGCCGGGCGGGCGGCCGGGTCGGGCGAGAGCCAGCGCGTGAGCAGCTCGACGATCGGGCCGCGGCCGCGGGCGGCTTCGGTCCACACGAGGAAGCCGCCAGGGTCGGCGAAGCTGCGCGGGTGGCGCCCGAGCAGCAGCCCGACGCCGAGCGTGGCGATGGCGTACACGTCGCTCGCCGGCACCCACCGGCCGCGGCGGCGCTCGGGGGCCTCGCAGATCGGGTCGGCGCCGACGTGCTGGGCGAGGTCCGGCGGGGCGGCGTGGGTCAGCAGGATCGAGCCGTCGGGGCGCCGCAGCACCCGCGTGGGGTCGACGGTCGAGATGGCCACGGCCGGCTCCATCCCGTGCAGGTGGGCGGCGATGCCGAGCAGCTCTTCGAGGGTGGTGATGACCCGGCTCAGGGGCCACGGCGCGCCGGTGAGCTCAGCGGACAAGGGGGTGCCGCGGGGCTCTTCGGTGAAGACGCACACCGTCGGGTGCTCGGCCGTGCCGATCAAGAAGGCGTCGAGCCAGGGCAGCACCGCCGGGTGATCCATGCCCCGCATCGACACCGCGAGGTTGGCCACGATCTGGGGGTCGCTCGCGTCGCGGGCCACCGCCGGGGCGATCGGGCGCAGGCGCACGAGCAGGTGCTTGTCGGGCCGGCGGGCGTCGACCGCGCGGTACTCCATCCCCCCCGGGTCGCCGCTCAGCAGGTCAAGCAGGCGGTAGCGGCCCTTGAGGAGCGGGCTCTGGCCGCAGGCCCGGCATGGAATGGTCTCGGTCCGCGTGCCGCAGGCCGCGCAGATCATCGCCCCGCCGGTGGAGTCGGGCGGGAGCTGTCTCTGGAGCTGCATCGCAGCCTCCGTGGAGGAGGAGGGGCGCGCGGGCGGCGACCGTGGGCGCGGTGGGCCGACTTCGCGCAGGATGGGGTCTCTTGCCGGAGCTTCGCACAGCGGCTCGGCCTGGGCAAGGACGAAACCCCGGATCATGAGCCCTGGATGAGAGGACCATGAGCGGTTCTGCGCACCGAGACTGTATTCGCCGCGGAGACGTAGCGGACGCGAAATTGCACCGCTTGGACACAGAATTGCATCTGTGCGGCCGGCGGAGGGGGGCCGCCGCGCCGCGGTCGATGGCCCGACCGGGCGCGGGCCCGCTCGACCCCGCCGCGCGGTGGCGCGTGGCCGCGCCGGATCAGGCCGTCGGCGCCCGCTCGAGGGCGTCGACGCGGTCGCGGAGCTTCCGGTTGTCTTCGCGGATCGTGTCCAGCTCTTGGCGCAGGTCGGCCAGCGGGCCCTGGGGGCCGCCGGCGGTCCGGGCCCGCTCCAGCGCCTCCCACGCCGTCCGGCGGGTGCGACCGTCCAGGTCTTCGGCGTGGATCTCGCGCAGGGTGCCGAAGGTGGAGGGCTCCGCGAGGGTGCCCAGGGCGCCGATGGCGGCGAGCCGGACGCGGAAGCTGCCGTGGCGCGCGAGCTGGTCGAGGCGCTCGGCCGCGCGGGGCTTGAGCGTCGGCAGCTCGTGGGCGAGCTTGCCGAGGCCGGCCGCCGCCGCCGCCTGGGCCCGCGCGGTGTGGGCGGGGCCAGTCAGGCCGAGCAGCAGGGGCAAGGCGTCGGGGTCACGGCAAGCGCCGAGGCCCTCGGCCGCCCGCACCCGCACCAGATCGCCCCAGGCGGGCTGGGACAGGGCCGCGCCCAGCGCCGCCACCGCGTCGGGCGCCCGCAGCTGGCCGCGCGCCCGCAGCGCGCCGGCCGCGACGTGCAGGCTCGGGTCGGCGCCGGCCTCGCGCAGCGCCTGCAGGCTGTCGGCGTGGCCTGGCAGCTTGCCCAGCCCGTCGACCGCCGCCACCCGTACGCGGGCGTCGGGGTCCTGCAGGGCGCGGATCAGGCTGGCGCGATCATCGGCGCCGCCGGCCCGGGCGAGCAGGCGCAGGGCTTCGGCGCGCACCGCCCACGAGGCGTCCTGCGCGGCGGCGCTCCGCAGGGCTGCGCGGCCCTTGGCGGTGGCCTTGGGCGCCAGGGCCCGCGCGCAGCGGATCCGCGTGATGACGGTGCTGCCGGACCGCAGCCCCTCGACGAGCAGCGCGGGCTCGAGCTCGAGCTCGAGCGCGGCCAGCACGCGGAGCTGCGGGTCCACCTCGACGCGGTCCGGCGGTCCGGGCAAGGTCAAGGTGCGGCTGGCTGGGCCCTCGCCCAGCGGGAGCGCGAGGCGGTGCTGCTCTCCGCCGACGACCACGATCACCTCGAGCGTGATGGGGAAGCGCGCGGACGCGCCCTCTCCGCTCGGGGCCTGGTCGGCGCGCACGGTCAGCACACCCCCGGCGAAGGTGGCGCCCACCTTCACCACCGGGTGCCCCGCGCCGAGCACAAAGGCCTCGAAGAAGCGCGAGAGATCCTTGCCGCTGACCTCTTCGAGCGCGACCTGCAGGTCCCGGGTGTGCACCGCTCCGCCGGCGTGGGCCTCGAGGTACCGGGTCACCCCGGCCCAAAAGGCCTCGGCGCCCAGGCTGTGGCAGAGCGTCTGCAGCACCAGCGCGCCCTTCTCGTAGAGGTGGCGGTCGAAGAGATCGATGGGCGCCCGGTAGCCGCGGTGGATGATCGAGCGCTGGTAGCGGGACTCGGCCTCGTCGAGGTAGTGGTCGAGCATGTCGAGGAGGCTGAGCAGCGCCTCTTCTTCGCCGCCGCGGGCGCGGCGCCAGATGCTCTCGCTCCAGGTGGCGAAGCCCTCGTTGAGCCAGCCCTGGCTCCACTCGCGGCAGGTCAGCAGGTCGCCGAACCACTGGTGGGCGAGCTCATGCGCGATGAGGTCGTCGGGGTCGTGCACCTGGGCGGCGGCCTCGTCGGTGAGGCAGAGGTCGGTCAGCGTGGTGGCGCCGGCGTTCTCCATCCCGCCGAAGATGAAGTCGTGGACGACGACCTGGTCGTAGCGTGGCCAAGGGTAGGCCACGCCGAACCGCTCTTCGAAGGCCTCGATCATCGCGCCGGTGCGGGCGAAGACGCGGGCGAGCACGGCGGGGTCCGCGCCGGCGGGCGCGAGGAAGCGCAGGGGCACCTTGCCTTGCCCGGCAGCCCCGCCGTCCACCACGACCATCGGGCCGACCACCACGGTGAACAGGTAGGCGGGCAGCGGGCGGCGCTCCTCCCAGGTCCAGGTGGTCCAGCCGGGGGAGGCGGGCGCTCTCGAGACGAGGGCGCCGTTCCCGACGACCTCGAGGCCATCCGGCGCGGTGATCCGGGCCCGGATCGGCTGCTTGAGCCCCGGGTGGTCGAAGCAGGGGAACAGGAAGTGCCCGTCCTCGTCTTGGCACTGGCTCCAGGCCATCGGCGGGCGGTCGGGCTCGGCCTCGGTGGGGCCGGTGCGGTACAGGCCGCGCCGCGGCTCGGCCACGCTCTGCACCCGCACCGTCGCGGTGGACCCGGCGAGGCCGCGGAGCATGAGCTGGTCGCCACGGTGGAGGTGATCGAGTGGCTGGCCAGCGCCGTCGGTGACCGCGAGGACCTCGTGGTCCTCGCTGAGGTCGAGGGTGACCTCGCCGAGCGCCCCGCCGACCGCCTCGAGCACCAGCGTGGTGTCGCCGTGCAGCGTCGGGGAGCGCGGGTCCAGGCGGAGCCCGACGTCGAGCTGCAGCACCCGCACCGGGCGGTCGGGGGCGTAGCGCAGCGGGGCGCCGGGCTCAGGGAAGGGCTTGGCGGCCGCCCACCCTGAGGCCAGGGCCTCCAGGCTGAGGCCCTTGTCGACGAGGTGGTGGCTGCTCACGGTCTACTCGGCCTCGGCCTGGCGGCTCATCGGGATCAGGAGGTAGCCCTCGTTCAGGTCGCCGAGCATCGCGCAGGCGGACGGACCCCGGACGTAGAGGTAAGCGGCCGTATACGCGCAGAGCACCGCTTCGAGGCGCTCTTCGAGCTCGCCCACCCGGCTGCCGTTGCTGCTCGGCAGGTCGGCGTCGACCAGGGCGTCGAGGGCCGGAGAGTCGACGAGGCGCGGGGTGGCGTCGCCGAGCTTCTCGTAGAGCAGCTCGCGGAAGCGGTCGACCGCCTCTTTGCGCGACCCGACCGGGCCGATCTTGAGGCGGATCGGCCGCTCGGCGTCAAAGAGCAGCACCTGGGTCGGCTGGTTGTAGGTCTCGATCAGCCGGTCACCGTCGGCCCCGGGGTGCGGATCGAAGCCCATGCGCATCAGGGCGCGGCCCATCATGCGCGGCTGGCTCGCGTTCACCGTGTTGACCTGGTAGGCGTCGACCGCGGCGAAGTGCTTCTCGAGCAGGGCGTCGCAGGGCCGCCGGCCGCTGGTGTTCTCGACGATCATCGGCGCGTTGACGGCGAGCACGCAGCCGGCGCGGCCGCGGTTGCGGGCCACCCAGCCGAGGATGTCCTCGTGCGCCCGCATCGAGGTCGCCGAGGTGAGCTTGACGTCGCCGTCTTCGGTGAGCTCCATCACGGCGCCGCCCGACGAGTTGCGGGGTGCCCAGGCCATGTCGAGGCCGAGGAACCGGGGCGGGCGAGGGGGGCGGACACGGCGCACGCCCTCGTCGGCCGCCGCGGGTGCGGTCGACGTGGCGTCGGGAGCCTCGGACGGGTCGGGGGCGGCGGGCGCGGTGGCGTCGGCGACCGGGTTCGCCGGGACCGCTCCACCTTCGGAGGCGGCGCTCCCCGGCTGCTGCTGCGGATCGTGCGTGAGGTCGTGCGGGTCGGTCACTGGGCTTCCTTCCACGGGTTGGCGACGGCCTAAGCCCGCGAGGGGCGGACGGCAAACGGCGCTGGCCAGCGGGCCAGTCGTCGAAGATAGAGTCGTAGACGGCGATCAGGTCGAGCTCAGCCCCAGCGCGCCGCTCAGGCCCGACCAGACGACCGGCGGCGCCCGCAAGAAGGCGCCCTGCATCGACGGCGGCACAAAGGGGAGGAGCTGGCGGGCGAGCGCGCGCGCCTCGGCCTGGGCGGCGGCGTCGCCGCGCGCGTGGAGGGCCGCCAGCACGAGCAGCGGGTCGGCGGCGGCCCGCGCCTCGCGCTCTCCGGCGGCTTGCAGCTCGGCGTCGCCGCCCGCGCGCGCCCCGGCCAGCAGCAGGCGGGCGAGCAGGCGGCGGTCCCCGCTCACCGTCAGCACGTCCATCGCGGCCGACAGCGCGGCTGGATCGGCGGTCAGCACGCCGGCCATCCCCAAGAACCAGCCCCGCAGCGCCTGCGCGCCGGCGCGGCTGGCCTCGGTCTCGCCGAGCTGGCAGGCGGCCAGGGCCGCGGGGCGGTCCCCCCGCTCGAGCCGGGCGTCGACCTGGGCCCGGCGGTAGGCGAGGCGCAGGGCCGTCGACGCGTCGGGGTCCAGGGCCACCGCCCCGCGGGCCAGCAGGGCGTCGGCCGCCGCGCTCTCGGCGAGGTCGCGCATGAGTCCAGCGCGCTGCACGGCGATCTCGGCGCGGCTGTAGGGGTGCCGCGCGTAGCGGGCGGCGTCATCGGCCTCGTCGAGCAGATCGACCGCCAGGTCCAGGCGGCCGAGGCGGCGCTGGGCGTCGGCCAGCCGCAGCAGCGCCCGGACCAAGCGGGGCCCCGGGGCGCTGCCCCGCAGCAGCTCGACCTCGGCCCCCCAGGCCGAGGCGGCGGGGCCGACCAGCCCCTCATCGGCCGACAGGGCGCCCAGCGCGCTGTCGATCGCCGCCCGCAGCAGCCCGTCGCCGAGCGCCGCCGCGACGGTCTGGCCGCGCTCCAAGGCCGCCCGCGCCGCGTCAGGCCGCCCGGCCACATGGTGGGTCTCGCCGCTGAGCAGCAGGGCGCGGGCCAGCACCGCCGGCTGGCCGCCGCCGTCGAGCAGGCCCAGCGCCTCGTCGCACAGCGCGTTGGCCCGCCGCTCATCGCCCTCGCCCTGCCAAGCCACCGCGAGGTGGAAGACGACCTGACCCTCCAGCGCGTGATCGCCGAGCCGCAGGGCTTGTTTGCGCGCGGTCTCCAGCGCGGCCCGCGCCTCTGCCCGGCGGCTGGTCGCCAGCAGCGCGGCGCCGCGGAGCGCGGCCACCCGCGCGGCCACCGGCGCCTCGAGGCCCGGCAGGCGTGCGGCCCGCTCGAAGAGGTCGAGCGCCGCGTCGCTCTGGCCGTCGGCCAGCAGGTCCTCGCCCAGGGCCGTCAGCGCGCCGGGCGCCGCCGACGCGGGCGCGCTCTGGGCGGCGTGCCAGGCGGCCCGCCGGTGGTGCCAGGGGTCGGCGTCGGGGCCGCCCAGCGCCTCGGCGAGGGCGGCGTGCACCGCGCGCTGGCGGTCGGCGCTGACCTGCTCGAGCAGCAGCGGGCGGACGGCCGGGCGGCGCAGCACCAGCCACTCCCCGTCGGCGTGCCGCTCGACCGAGGCGAGGCGGGCCGCCGACAGGGCCTGCGCGGCGATCCCGCTCCGATCGGCGCTGGCCAGGGCCAAGGCGGTGTCCATCGGGACCTCGTCCCCGGCGACGGCGAGCACGTCGAGCAGCGACCGGGCCTCGGGGCTGAGCGCGACCAGCGTGCGCCCAAAGACGCGCTCGACCCGTCCGCCGGGGGCGAGGCCGGCGCCCGGTCGCAGCCGCCAGCGGGGCCGGCCGTCGTCGCCCGCGCCGGCGGGCTCGAGCTGACCGCGCTGGATCAGCTCATGCACGCTGTCCACGACGAGGGCAGCGAGCCCTGCGGTCTGGGCGACGAGGCGCGAGGCGAGGCCCGCCGGGGCGGACCGCACGCCGAGCATTCCGGCCACGAGCTGCTCCACCTCATCGACCCGCAGGGGGCGCAGGTCGACGCGGTGCCCGGGCAGGGCAGGGGAGAGGCGCGCGCCGCAGAGCAGGGCCCGCATCTCGGGCGCCGCGTCGATGAGCGCGCAGAGGTCGCCGACCGCCGCGGGGCTCAGCAGCTCGGCGTCCTCGACCACCAGCAGCAGCGCCGCTTCGGCGGCGAGGTCGCGCAGCGCGGCCTCGAGGGACGGGCGCTGGGCCGGCGTGGGCAGGCCCAGCGCGGCCAGCCCCTCGCTGAGCTGGTGCAGCAGGTCGGCGGGGTGGGCCTCGGCGCGGCAGCGCAGGCGCAGGGTCTCGACCTCGTGGTCGCGGGCGATGCGCAGGGCCTCGCGCAGCACGCGGGGGAGGCCGGCGCCGGGCTCGGCGCTGAGCAGCAGCGCGCCTCCGCCGTCGAGGATGGCCTCCAACGCGCCGATCACCGCGGCCCGCCCGATCAGCGGCGGGCTCAGCAGCGCGCCCAGCGGCCGGTCGGCGCCGGTGAGCAGGGCCCGGGCCACGACGGCAGAGGAGGGCCGGGCCACCGGGTCGCGGGCGCTCAGCGCGTCGATCAGCGCGATCAGCGGCGGAGGGGCGTCGGGCATCAGCGCGCGCAGCGGCGCCGGCGGCGGGTCGCGGTGCGCGCGGAGCAGGGCCGCGGGGCCCCGGGCGCTCACCGGGCGGGCCCCGGTCAGGGCCTCGTGCAGGGTCACGCCGAGGCTGTAGAGGTCGGCGCGGCTGTCGACCTCGGCGCCGGCGAGCTGCTCGGGCGCCATGTAGGCCCAGGTGCCGATGACGTCGCCGACCGTGGTGTGGGTCGGGTCCATCGGATCCGACGCCAGCCCGAGATCGATGAGCCACACGCTGCCGTCATCGCAGAGGAAGACGTTGCTGGCCTTGACGTCGCGGTGGACGATGCCCGCGCCGTGCAGGCCGGCGAGGGCCCGCAGCAGCCCGTCGGCGATCGCCGTCACCACGCCGTGCGGCAGCGGGCCCTCGCGGCGCAGGCGCGCGCTGAGCGTCTCGCCCTCGAGCAGCGACAGCACGAGGGCGGGGTGGGGCTCGTCCCAGACCGCGAAGCAGGTGGGCAGCCCGGCGAGGCCGAGCCGCATGAGCAGCCGGCCCTCGCGCAGAAAGCGGCTGGTGTGGTCGCGGCTGCGCTCGGGCTCGCGCAGCAGCTTGAGGGCCACCCGCGCCGGCAAGGCGCCCGGGGTGATCGGCTCGGCGGACCAGACATCGGCGATGCCGCCGGCCCCGACCCGCTGCAGCAGGCGCAGGCCGCCGAGCTCGACGCCGGGCGCGGCGCCGTGGGCAGGGGGCCGGGCCGCCGAGCTGCTCCACGGGTCGACCACCACCTCGGGGCCGTCGAGGCGGGGGCTCATCGCCCGGCCATCCAGTCGGCGATCGGGGCCCAGACCCGCTCCGGCGCGGCGGTGCCGAGCACCAGATCGAGGTGGCCCCAGTGGCGGCCGGTCGACCAGTCATCGAGCAGCAGCAGGGTCTTGTCGGCGGCGCAGGAGCGCGCAAAGGCGAGGCGGCCGTCTTCAGGCGGCAGCAGGTGGTCCTTGTCGCCGAGCACGACCAGCGCCGGCGTGCCGGCGGTCCGCCACAGCGCGTCGTAGTCCTCTCCGCCGCCGTCAAAACGCCCTGTCGCGGCCCAGCGGCTCATCTCCTGCCAGACCCGCACGCTGGTCCAGTCAAAGCCCTCCTCGAGCCGCTCGGCCAGCAGCGCGGGCTCCACGCTGCCCGGCCACCATCCGCTGAGCGGTGCCGTGTAGCCAATGACGTCGGTGAGGCCGTAGAGGCGGCCCAAGGCCTTGCCGACCAGCCGGCTGCGGACCTGCAGCGCGCCGGCCCAGCGGCTGCCCTCGAGCTGGTGGGTGATCTGACACAGCGAGCGGATCCACGGGTTGCCCCGCCCGAAGCCGTAGATCGCGCCGATGCCCACCACGCCGCGCAGGGCCGCGCCGCGGGCCGCCCGGCGCCCGGCCACCGCGTAGGCCGCCGCGCCGCCCAGCGAGTGGCCGACCACGACCGCCGGGCCAGGCAGCGCGTCGAGCGCCTGATCGACGTCGTCGACGTAGTCCGAGAAGGTCTCGGCCCCGAGCTGTCCCTCGCTGCGGCTGTTGCCGTGTCCGCGCAGCTCGAGGTTCCAGACGTCAAAGCCCTGGGCGGCCCACCAGGCCGACGGCGAGCGCAGGCGCGCGTGCCACGAGTAGCGGTTCTGCGCGAAGCCATGCACCAGCAGCACCGGCCCGCGGCTCGGCCCCTCGGGGCGGTGCTTGCGGACGAGGGCCAGCGGGCGGGGCGCCTCGAGGCGCCACCGCTCTTTGGTCAGCAGGGCCCGCTCCTCGACGCCCTTCTGGGTGTCGAGGACCTGGTCGGCGAGGCCGCGCTCCAGCCGCTTCAGGCGCGGCGCGCTGTGCGGGTCGGCGCTCAGGGCCCGCCCTCGGCGCTCAGCAGGCGGGTGACCTCGTCGACGTTGTCCTTGTTGCCGATGATCAGCGGGGTCCGCGTGTGCAGCTGGTCGGGCTGCAGGTCGAGCACCCGGCGCCGGCCGTCGGTGGCCGCGCCGCCGGCCTGCTCGGCGAGGAAGGCGAGGGGGAAGGCCTCGTAGAGCAGCCGCAGCTTGCCCTCGGGGTTCTTCTTGGTGGCCGGGTAGAGGAAGATGCCGCCCTTGAGCAGGTTGCGGTGGAAGTCCGCCACCAAGCTGCCGATGTAGCGCTGGGCCCAGCCCGCGCCCGGCTTTTTGATGCCCTCGATCCAGCCGCGCATCGCCGGGGTCCACGAGGCGGCGTAGCCCTCGTTGACGCTGTAGAGCTTGGCGCTGGGCTGCAGGCGGATGTCGGGGTGCGACAAGAAGAACTCGCCCACCGCCGGGTCGAGCGTAAAGCCGTGCACGCCCTCGCCGGTCGACAGCACCATCATCGTGCCCGAGCCGTAGATGGTGTAGCCGGCGGCCACGATCTCGGTCCCGGGCCGCAAAATGTCGTCGATGTCGGCCGGGGTGCCCTCGGGGCTCTTGCGGCGAAAGACCGCGAAGATGGTGCCGATGGTGGCGTTCACGTCGATGTTGCTGCTGCCGTCGAGCGGATCCATCGCGAAGACGTAGCGCCCCGAGTGGAAGCGCTCGGGCACGTAGTAGGGCTCCTCGTCCTCTTCTGATGCGATGGCGCAGACGCAGCCGGCGTGGTCCAGCGCCCGTTTGAACGCGGTGTTGGCGTACTCATCGAGCTTCTGGACGAACTCGCCCTGGACGTTCACCTCCCCGGTGGCGCCGAACATGCCGAGCAGGCCGGCCCGGTTGACCCGGGCCGAGACCAGCCGGCTGGCCAGCGAGACCTGGCGCAGCAGGGCGCTGAACTTGCCCTTGTTCTCGGGGTGGGCGTTGGCGGTCTCGGTGATGAAGCGGTCGAGGGTGATGCCCTCCTCGAACTGCTCGAGGCGCGGGGCGGCGGGCGTCGCCTCGCTGTCGGCCTCGGCTTCGGCGGCGCGCACAGGCTCGGTCGGGCTGGTCATGGGTCCTCCAGGGGCGGTCATCCTCGCACGGGGGCGGCGGCCGCGTCGCCCTCCGGCTCCAGATCGCGGCGGTAGGGGCGCAGCCGGTCGCGGAAGCCGTCGGTCCAGGGCGTGCTCCCGCGGGTGTTCGGATCGACCCGCACCAGGGTGCGCGTGCCCGCGGCGTGGGGCAGGTCCTCGTCCATCGGCAGCACCTGGAAGCCGAAGGTGAGGCTGCTGCGGCCCAGCTGCTCGACCCAGATCCGGCACCGCACCCGCCCCGGGCCGGTCACCGGGCGCAGGTACTCGATGTGGTTGGCCCGCACGAGGTGGTACTGGTCGGGGTTGAGCTGGGCGTCGAGGATGTTGCCCCACCCGAGGTACTGCCAGAAGTCGCCGATCGTGCGCTCAAAGAGCAGCAGGTAGCGGGCGTTGTGAAGGATGCGGAAGGCGTCGAGATCATCGAAGTAGACGCCGTGGACAGCTTCGTGAAAGCGCATGGGGACCTCAGCCGGCGCATATCCCGACCGGCGCCCCAGCCCGTGCCCCGCGCCCTGGCCCCGGTCAGCGCGCGGGCGGGACCAGGCGCAAGATCTCGTCGCGGGCCCGGGCGGCGGTCTGGGGGTCGATGGCGCGCATCATGGCCATGTTGTCGATGATCTGGTCGAGGCGCGCATCGGGCGGGTCGTTGGCGAGGTAGCGCCGGTGCCCGCGGCGCGGCGAGGGCAGCAGCGTGGCGAGGAAGGCCGCCTCGCGGGCGGTCAGGCGGGCGGGCTGCTTGAGGAAGTAGGCGTCGGCCGCCGGCCCCACCCCGTAGATCTCGGGCCCGAGCTCGACGAGGTTGATGTACAGCGCGAGCACCCGCTCTTTGGACAGGCCGCGGTCGACGTCGAGCGCCAGCAGCAGCTCGCGCAGCTTGCGGGCCAGCGAGCGGTCTTGGCCGTCGAGGTACAGGTTCTTGACCAGCTGCTGGGTGATGGTGCTGCCGCCCCGCTGCATCCAGCCGCCCTCGGCGCTGGCCTCGTCGAGCGCGGCCTGGACCGCGGTGAGCGAATACCCCCGGTGCTGGCGAAACTCGGCGTCCTCGGCGGCGATGAAGGCGGCCGGCACCAAGCCGCTGGCCTGCAGGGGCACCCAGCCCCGGGTGCCCTCGCCGGTCTCGCGCAGCCGGGTCGCGCCGTCGGGCCCGGCGGCGGTCCAGCGGATCGGCCCGCCGCGCAGCGCGTCCATGTCGGGCACCACGCCCTCGGCCGACAGGTCGGTGGCCCGGGGCTGCGCCGACCAGCGCAGCGGCATGCCCTGCAGGCGCAGCGACAGGCCCACGGTGCCGCCCAGCGTGCCGCGGCGCCCCTCGGGCACCCGCGGCCCGAACAGCGCGACGACCGCCTCGAGCGGGGCGTCGGCCAGCTCGAGCGCGAGGTCGAAGTCCAGCGGATCGGGCTGCAGCCGGCCGCTGACCGCGACGCGCAGCGGCCCGAGCTCGACCCCGCCGCTGAGGCCGTGGGTGGACCGGTCCCAGTCGCCGGTGGCGGCGAGGCGGAGCACCGGCAGGGGCCCTGGCGCGAGGTGGGGCTCGTCGATCATGCAGTCGACGAGGGAGAGGCCGAAGGTGCAGGCCGGGCCCGCGCAGCGCAGATCGAGGGTCGCGTCGGCGGTGATCCACGCCAGCTCGATCTTCCGGCGCAGCTGGGCGCGGGGCACGCCCTGGTCGAGCCCGAGCTGGCCGTCGGGCCCCTTCACGTCGGGCGCGGGCCAGAGCGGGCCGTTGAGGCCGGTCAGCAGCGGCTCGCCCTTGAGGTGCACCGCGCCGTTGACGAGGTCGGCGGTGGCCGCCTCGGCCAGGGCGGGCAGCAGCGCGGCGGTGAGGGCGTCGAGCGGGCCCGGCGCGGCGGCGGGCCCGGGCCGGGCCGCCAGCAGGCCGTCGAGATCGACCTTGTCGGCGTCGATCACCGGCTCGACCACCCGCAGCCGCGGGGCGGGCAGCAGGCGCAGCTCGAGGCGGCTGATGTGGACGCCCGCGCCCTGGACCCCGAGCCAGTGGTGCTCGGCCAGCGCCGCCCGGCGCCCGCTGACCTGCAGGTCGGCCTTGCGCAGGGCGCGCTCCACGCCGTCAAAGGCGCGCTGCCGGGCCAGCCCGAGCCCGGCGGCCCCGACGCCGAGCGCGGCCACCGACAGAAGGGCGAGGGCGACGAGGCGGCGGCTAGGCAACCGCCACCTCTCCCCCGGCGGCGACCAGGGCGGGGCGCCGGGCCAGCTCGGCGAGGCTGACGTGCCGCAGGTCACCTCCGGCGATCTCGACCTCGGAGAGGCCGCGGGTGGGCAGGGCCGGGGCGGCGGCCTCCCGCCACGCCGTGAGCACCTCGGCGGCGCTGACCGCCTCGGGCGGACGGGCGCAGTGGGCCCGGCGCGCGCTGTCAAAAAGCACGAAGCCGGTGTCCTCGAGCACGCTCAGCGCGTCTTGGACGTGCCGCGGGTCGGCGCCGGTGCGGGTGACCAGCTCTTCGACCCCGATCCCGCCGCCGCCGAGCAAAAACCGCTCGGCGATGGTCACCATCAGGCCCAGCGCGAAGGGCCCGTCGGGGCTGCGGCGCCCGTGGCGCGGGTCGGCGGCGACCCGGCGCTGGTGGTCGACTAGGCTGCCGTGGTGCTGGACCAGCCAGGCGACCTCGACGCCAAAGAGCACCACCAGCCACAGCACATAGGTCCACAGCAAGAAGACCGGCAAGAAGGCGACCGAGCCGTAGATGAGCGTCAGGCTGTCTTTGGTGCCGAAGATGTTGATGTAAGAGGCGAAGCCCTCTTTGGTCACCTCGAAGACCGCCGCGGTCAGCAGCCCGCCGAAGATCGCCGCGCGGCGGTGCACCCGCGCGCAGGGCAGCAAGATCAGCGCCGTGGTGAAGATCACCGCCGAGAGGCTGAGCGGCAGCAGGTGGCTCGCGAAGGGCAGGCCCCGATCCGCGCCGACGCGGGCCGAGAGCAAAAAGCCGGCGGCGAGCAGCAGCGGGCCCAGCGTCAGCGCCGTGTAGAACAAGGTGAAGCGGTAGAGGAGGCTGCGGTCCTCGCGGGCCCGGAAGATCTCGTTGTAGGCCAGCGCGACCTGCGAGAAGAGCTGGTAGCCGATGAACAGCGTCGAGAGCACGCCGATGGTGCCCAGCGTGCCGAGGTGGGTCCGCAAGATGAGCTCATCGAGGACCGCGCCGACCTCTTCGACGCTGCTGGCCAGGATGGTGTCGTAGAGCAGCTGGCGCACCGCGGTGCGGGTGTCGTCCTTGAGGCCCATGGCGCCGGTCAAGGCGAAGGCCAGCAGCAGCAGCGGCACCAGGGCCACCGCGGTCCAGTAGGTCAGGGTCGCCGCGCGCGCGGGCAGGCGATCGCGCCGGGTCTCGCGCACGAGGACCACGGCGACGTGCAGGGCGTTGACGATCGGCGCGGCCCAGGGTTGGTCCAGCGGCAGCCAGCGGCCGCGGACCGCGTCCAGGTAGAGCCTCTCCAGGGCGAGCAGCATGGGCGCAGGCTATCGCGCGCGGGGCCCCGCCTGCGCGGGCGCACCCGGACCGGCGGCGATTAGGCGCCGGCGCGCGCGCGGGCCGGGGCCGGCGGGCGCATGGGGTGCGGGATGGCGTCAGGCGCAGACAGAGACGGGCGGGGCGGCGGCGGACACCGCCCAGATCGGCGCGGCGGCGCGCCCGGGCACCGGCGCGGCGGGCCCCCGCCCCACGAGCGGCCGGCCCGCCCCGCGCCCGAAGAGGATCGGGCGGCGGCGCCGCTGGTCGAGCTCGATCCGGGGCTGCTCGGGCAGCCGCCGATCCAGCTGCGGCTGCGCGCCGGCGCCGAGCAGCGGGTGGCCGGCGGCCACTGCTGGGTCTTCTCCAACGAGCTGGCCGGCCACGCCCGTGACCTGCCGGTCGGCGGCGCGGTCGACGTGCTCGACGCCCGGGGGCGCTTCCTCGGGCGCGGCACGGCCAACCCCCACAGCCTCATCGCGGTGCGCATCCTCACCCGGCGCCCCGACGAAGACATCGACAGCGTCGGGTTCTACACCGCCCGGATCGCCGAGGCCCAGGCGCTGCGGGCGCGGCTGCTGCCCGGTCGGTCGAGCTACCGCCTCGTGTCGAGCGAGGGCGACGGGCTGCCCGGCCTCATCGTGGATCGCTTCGCCGACGTGCTGGCCGTGCAGCTCGGCACCGTGGGCATGGAGCTGCGCAAGCCCCTGCTCGAGGCCGCCCTGCGCGCCGCGACCACGGCGACGGCCGCGGTGCTGCGCAACGAGGCCCCGTCGCGCAGCCTCGAGGGGCTGCCGCGCGTGAGCGCGCCCTGGTTCGGACCGATCCCCGACCGCGTGCTGCTCGAAGAGGGCGGGGTGCAGCTGTGGGCCGACGTCGTCGGCGGCCAGAAGACCGGCTTCTTCTTCGATCAGGCCGAGAACCGGGCCTTTTCACACAGCCGGGTGGCGGGCTGCAGCACGCTGGATGTCTACGCCAACACGGGGGCCTGGGGCCTCGGCGCGCTGGTGCACGGCGCCCGCTCCTGCGCCTTCGTCGAGATCAACCCGGCGACCAGCGCGCTGATCGCGGCGAACGCGGCCCAAAATGGCGTGGCCGACCGGGCCGAGGTCCACACCGGCGACGCCCGCGCGGTGATGGAGGACCTGCGGGCTCAAGGCGCCCGCTACGACGTCGTCTTCCTCGACCCGCCGGCCTTCGCCAAGACCCGGGCCAAGGCGCCGGTCGCCCTGCGGGCCTACGCCCAGATCAACGCGCTGGCGATGCAGCTCGTCGCGCCGGGCGGCCTGCTGTTCACCAGCTCGTGCAGCTACCACGTGCACGAAGAGCGCTTCCTCGACGCGGTGCGCGAGGCCGCCCGCCTCGCCGGCCGCCGGGTCCGGGTCGTGCGCCGCGGCGAGCAGGCGCCCGACCACCCGGTCGATCCCGCGGTGCCAGAGTCCCGCTACCTCAAGCACCTCGTGCTTTACCTGCCCTGAGGCGCCGATGGCCGACGCACACCCGCCGCTCACCCACCTCGACGCCGCAGGCGCCCCCCGCATGGTCGACGTGGGCGACAAGGCCGACACCGACCGCCTCGCGGTCGCCGAAGGCTGGCTGCGCCTGGGCCCCGCCGCGCGGGCGGCCCTGGCCCCCGGCGCGAACCAAAAGGGCGACGTGCTCGGCATCGCGCGCTTGGCCGGCATCCAGGGCGCCAAGCGGGCCAGCGATCTGATCCCGCTCTGCCACCCGCTGCCGCTCGACGCGGTGGCGGTCGCGGTCGAGCTGCGCGCCGACGGCGTTTGGGTCGAGGCCCGCGTGCGCACCCGCTGGCGCACCGGCGTCGAGATGGAGGCGCTGACCGCCGTCTCTGCCGCCCTGCTCTGCGCCTACGACATGCTCAAGGCGGTGGACCGGGGCCTGCGCATCGACGGGATCCGCCTGCTTGAGAAGCGCGGGGGCCGCTCGGGCACCTGGACCGCGGGCGCGTAGTCTCGCGGTCCCTGCGCCGGTCCGCTGCCGCATGCCCCGCCGCTCGTGTAGAGTGCAGGTGCGCGCGGGCGGCGCGCCCGCAGGCGCCCTGGCGCGCCATCCCGCCGCCCGACCCACCCCCGGGGGAGAGACCATGGCCCAGCAGCACCCATCCACGGGCACCGCCCGCCGCACCGTCGAGGCCGCGCTCGGCCGCCGCGCGCCGCGCTGGGCGGGCTTGGCCCTGGTCCTCGCCGCGGGCTGCAACGACACCAGCTTCTTCGTGAAGGGTGACGGCGAGCCCGAGGGCCTCGTGCCCGGCTCGATTCAGGGCCGCACCTGCGACCCGGTCGGCAGCAACTGGCTGGCCGACGCGACGGTCTACACGCACCTCATCGACGACGCCGGGCGGCTGTACGAGACCAAGACGGTCTACAGCGACCGCGACGGCAAGTGGACCCTCGAGGGCCTGCCGGCCGAGCGCTCCTACGACATCTACGTCCAGTACGGCGTCGACGTCATCGAGCGCTTTGAAGACGTGTGGGTGGGCGACGGCGATCTGGTGCTGCTCGACGAGCCGCCCTGCTTCGACCCGCTCGCGCTCGACGTGGCGGTCATCACCGGCGACTACGACCGCTTTGACCTCGTGCTCGACAACATGGGCTTCGCCAACTACCAGCTCATCGACGGGCTGACCGTGCTTGAGGTGACCGACTTCCTCGGCAACCTCGAGGGCATGCAGCAGTACGACATCATCTTCTTCAACGGCGGCATGATCGAAGAGGGGGTCCTCTACCCCGACGCCGCCGGCAGCACGACGCCCGAGGTCTACCTCGAGAACATCCGCCAGTACGTGCGCGGCGGCGGCTCGGTCTACGCGTCCGACTGGGCCTACGATGTGGTCGAGCTCGCCTGGCCCGAGCGCCTCGACTTCGTCGGCGACGACGCGGTGGTCGACGCGGCCCAGCTCGGTGAGTACGACCTCGTGGACGCCAACATCAGCGACGCGGCCCTGTCTGAGTGGCTGGGCCAGTCGAGCATGCGGGTCGAGTACGACCTGCCGGTCTGGCCGCCGATCGAGGCCGCCGACGAGGCGGTGACCGTGCACATGCGCGGCGGCGTCGAGTACCGGGTCGGCACCGAGAACTACGCGCTGGTTGACTCTCCGCTGCTGGTCAGCTTCTCGAGCGGCGACGGCCGGGTGGGCTACTCGACCTTCCGCGTGGCGCGCAACGCGACCCAAGAGCTGAACTTGGTCCTCCAGTACATGATGTACAACCTCTGAGGGCCGCGGTGGGCGGGGGGGAACCCCCGCAACGCCCCCCACGCCGAGGTCGCCCTGGCGCAGACCGCGCCCATCCAAGGACGCACATGAGCGCGCAGCGCGGCATCCTCGTCGCCTTTGAGGGCATCGACGGGGCCGGAAAGACCACCCAGCTCGGGCGCCTCGCCGCCCGGCTCGAGGCCGCGGGGCGCGAGGTGGTCCGCAGCCGCGAGCCCACTGACGGGCCCTGGGGGCGCAAGATCCGCGGCGCGGGGGGCCGGCTCCCCCTGGCCGAAGAGCTCGAGGCCTTCACCGAAGACCGGCGGGCCCACATCGCCAGCCTCATCGCGCCCGCCCTCGCCCGCGGCGCGGTGGTGCTGCTCGACCGCTACTACCCCTCGTCGGCCGCCTACCAGGGCACCCGCGGCGACCCGGCGCTGAGCGTGGCCGCGGTGCTGGCCCACAACGAGGCCTTCGCCCCTCGGCCCGACCTCACCGTGCGCGTCGACGTTCCGGTCGAGCTCGGCCTCGCCCGCGTCGGCCAGCGGGGCGCCGCCACCCCCTTTGAGACCCGGGCCACCCTCGAGGCGGTCAAGGCGGCCTTCGACACGATGGCGCTGCCCGGGCTCGTGCACGTCGACGGCTGCCCCGAAGCCGACGCGGTCGAGGCGGCGGTCTGGGCCGCGGTGGCGCCCCTGCTCGGCGGCGCCCCGGCGTGAGGGGCCCGCTTCGCCGCGGCGGGGCGCGCGCCGCCCTGGCCGGGGCGCTGCTCTGGGGCG
>JBJONS010000323.1:0-2676 GCA_046051725.1 Pseudomonadota bacterium
CGGGCCCTGGCCGCGCAGGCCGGCGTGGCCAAAACGGTCGAAGGTGGCCCGTTTCTGCTCATCGCTGAGCACCGAGTAGGCCTCGGACGCCTCTTTGAACTTGGCCTCGGCGCTCGCATCACCCGGGTTGCGGTCCGGGTGGTACTGCATCGCCAGCTTGCGGTAGGCCTTCTTGATGGTCGCGTCGTCCGCGTCGCGCGGGACCTCGAGCACTTCGTAATAGTCGCGGGGCTCGGCCATGAGAGGCAGGCTCCAAGCTCAGGGGGCGTGCGGGCGCGGGCGGGGCCGCGCCCAGGGGGGAGACAGTGGCGGGCGGCCTGCCCTCGCCAAACGCCGCCCCGCGGCGGACCGTGGGGCGGCGTGCGGGGCGGGCGCCCGGCAGAGGGGGGAGGACTATGCCTCCTCGTACTCCGCGTCGATGACGTCCCCATCGTTCTTCTTGCCAGCGTCAGCGGGAGCGCCGCCGGCCTGCTGGTTCTGGTAGGCCGCCTGGGCGAGCTTGTGGCTGGCCTGGGTGAGCTGGTCGAAGGCGGCCTTGAGCCTGGCGGCGTCGTCGGTGTCCAGCGCCTCTTTGGCGGACTTGAGCTCGGCCTCGACCGCGCTGACCTCGCTGGGCGGCAGCTTGTCGCGGTTCTCGTTCAGCAGCTTCTCGGTCTGGTAGACGCTGTTGTCGAGGTTGTTGCGGGCCTCGATGACCTCGCGGCGGTTCTTGTCGGCCGCCTCGTTGTCCTGGGCCTCACGCACCAGCTTCTCGACGTCGTCCTTGGACAGGCCGCTCGAGCTGGTGATGGTGATCTTCTGCTCTTTGCCGGTGGCCTTGTCTTTGGCCGACACGTTGAGGATGCCGTTGGCGTCGATGTCGAAGGTGACCTCGACCTGGGGCACGCCGCGGGGGGCCTGCGGGATGCCATCCAGGCGGAAGTTGCCGAGCAGGCGGTTGTCCTTCGCCATCGGGCGCTCGCCCTGGTACACCTGCACGTCGACGGCGGTCTGGTTGTCGGCGGCGGTCGAGAAGGTCTCGCTGGCCTTGCAGGGGATGGTCTTGTTGCGGGGGACCAGGACGGTCATCACGCCGCCCAGGGTCTCGATGCCCAGCGAGAGCGGGGTCACGTCGATGAGCAGCAGGTCCTTGACGTCGCCGCTGAGCACGCCGCCCTGGACCGCGGCGCCGACGGCCACGACCTCATCGGGGTTGACCGAGCGGTTGGGCTCCTTGCCGAAGAGCTCCTTGACCTTCTTCTGGACCAGCGGGATCCGGGTCGAGCCGCCGACCAGCAGCACCTCGTGGATGTTGCTGAAGGACTTGTTCTTCTCGCGGGCATCCTTCAGCGCCTTGCGGCAGGGCTCGAGGGTGCGGTCGACGACCGGCTCGATCATCTGCTCGAACTTGGCGCGGCTGAGGCTGCTCACGAAGTGCTTGGGGCCCGAGGCGTCGACCGAGAGGTAGGGCAGGTTGACCTCAGAGGCCAGCGCGCTCGACAGCTCGATCTTGGCCTTCTCGGCGGCGTCCTTGAGCCGCTGGAGCACCATGCGGTCGCCGCGCACGTCGATGCCGCTCTCTTTCTTGAACTCGGCCATCATCCAGTCGATCAGCACCTGGTCGACGTCGTCGCCGCCGAGGTGGGTGTCGCCGTTGGTCGAGAGCACCTCGACCATGCCGTCGGACACCTCGAGGATCGAGATGTCGAAGGTGCCGCCACCGAAGTCATAGACCGCGATGTTCTCGTCCTTCTTCTTGTCGAGGCCGTAGGCGAGCGCGGCCGCGGTCGGCTCGTTGATGATGCGCTTGACCTCGAGGCCGGCGATCTTGCCGGCGTCCTTGGTGGCCTGGCGCTGGGCGTCGTTGAAGTAGGCGGGGACCGTGATGACCGCCTCGGTCACGGTCGCGTTGAGGTAGCGCTCGGCCTCACGCTTGAGCTTCTGCAGCACCAGCGCGCTGATCTCGGGGGCGCTGAACTGCTTGTCGTCGATCTTGACGCGGGGGCCGCCGTCGCTGCCGCGGACCACCTCGTAGGAGACGTAGCGCAGCTCGTCTTTGCACTCGTCAAAGCGGCGGCCCATGAAGCGCTTGATCGAGGAGATCGTGCGGGTCGGGTTGGTGATGGCCTGGCGCTTGGCGACCGCGCCGACGAGGCGCTCACCGTCCTTCGCGAAGCCGATGACCGAGGGGGTGGTGCGGCCGCCCTCTTCGTTCACGATCACGGTGGGCTTGTCGCCCTCCATGATGGCCACGACAGAGTTGGTGGTGCCGAGGTCGATGCCGATGATCTTGCCCATCTGTGGCTCCTGCGATGCCGGGGAGTGGTGGGAGAAGAGGACTGCGGGAGGAGAAGGAGGCCCGCGTGGCCAGCGCCGCCGCGGTCAGCCGCGGGAGGGCACGGGCGGTCGCCCGGGGGCGGCGACCAGCGGGGGAGGGGGCGGGCCTGCGCCCTGCCGCCGGTTCTCGGCCCCCTCCCGCGGGCGGGGGGTCGGTGAGAATGGCGACTGGGGCGCTCATTTGGTCGAGATTGACCCGCCGTCCCTGAGCGTCGGCCAAGCTAATCCCGAAGATCATCGCGACAACCCTCGGCGCGCCCCGGCGCGAAAAAAGGCGCCCCGACCGCCCAGCCCGGCGGGCCGGTCCGCGGCGGGAGATCCGCGCTGGGCCGCCGCCCTCGCCCGGCGCCCCGCGCCCGG
>JBJONS010000324.1:0-3396 GCA_046051725.1 Pseudomonadota bacterium
GTCGGTGCGCGCGGACAACTCCGCCCGCCCACCAGGCCGAGCTCCGCCCAAAACGACGAGCGGCGCGCCGACCGGGTCCGCCACCTCCGCCCGACCACCAGGCCCTGCTCCGACCAAAACGACGAGAGGCGCGCCGTCTCCGACGCGCCGCCCGGGTCTATCGCCGCCCTGCGCTCAGAAGCCGTCGGCCCCGTCGCAGTTCTGGTCGATGCCGTCGCTCGGCCAGTCGACCTCGCCCGGGTTGCGGGTCGGGTCGGCGTCGTCGCAGTCGCCGCCCAGCTCAGAGTAGCCGTCGCCGTCGTCGTCCGAGCGGCCGGTGCCCTCGTCGACGTCGCCGTCGCAGTCGTTGTCGACGAAGTCCTCGAGCTCGGCCAGCGGCGGGGCCACCAGAGAGTTGCCGTCGTCGCAGTCGTCGGCGGTCAGCGCGGTGCACGAGGCCTCGGCGCTGCCCACGCAGGGCCCGACCTCGCAGGCGCAGTCGCCGTCGTCGTCAAAGGCGGTGGTGGTGTCGTCGATCAGGCCGTTGCAGTCGTCATCGACGCCGTTGATGGTCTCGCGGGCGCCGGGGTGCACGTCGCCGTTCTCGGGCTCGCAGTCGCCGGCCGAGCCGGTGAAGCCGTCGCGATCGGTGTCGGTGTCGCCGTAGTCGGTGGTGCCGTCGCAGTCGTCGTCGATGCCGTTGCCGTAGTCCTCGGTGAGGTCGGGGCTCACGCCGGCCAGGGCGTCGTTGCAGTCGCCCTCATCTTCGCTGAGGCCGTCGCCGTCGTCGTCGTAGCAGGCGGTGGTCTCGTCGATGAGCTCGTCGCAGTCCTGGTCGACGCCGTCGCAGACCTCAAGGATCGAGGGGTTGATGAGCCCGTCGTCGTCGTTGCAGTCGGCGTTGCACCACGAGTAGCCGTCGCCGTCGAGGTCGTAGAGCGCGCCGGCGGCGGTGCTGCAGTCGTTGGCCTTGACGAAGACGCTGACCGGCACGATGAAGTCGCCGAGCGACAGGGTGCCGACCGAGCTGGCCACCTCTTCGTTGGTGGCGGCGAAGGCGACGGTCAGCTCGATGATCTCGCCGGGCGCGATGGCGATCGGGGTCGCGTCGACCAGCGAGAAGCGCGGGTCGTCGAAGGCCAGGCCGCTGACCTCGAGATCGCTGGCCCCCTCGTTGACCACGGTGATCTGGCCCTCGCCGACCTCAGAGGGGCGCACGCGGCCGAGATCGATGTGATCGGGGTAGACCCGCGCCGCCGGCAGCAGGGCCTCGCCGATGGCCTGGGCGAACTGTGCGCCGTTCTCGGCGTCGCTGTAGACGGTGATGTTGGCCCAATGGCGGCCGGGCACCGACGGGCTGTAGGTCAGCGTGACGACCTCGCTGCCATCTTTGGGCACCAACGGCAGCTCTTCGCCGGCGGTGAAGAAGCCGCCCTCTTCGTTGTCGACCCGCACCTCGTTGACCTGGACCTCGGGGCCCTCGTTGACGAGCAGCAGCTCGACCTGCACCGACGAGTTGACCGGGATCTGCCCCGCGTCGACGAAGCTCGGCTCGATGGTGAGCTTGCTCTTGATGGCGCCGACCGCGACGTCTGAGCCGCAGGCGGCCAGCGGGAGGAGGGCGACGAGGAGGGCGAGGCGGCGCATGTCGGCTCCAGGGGGCGGGCGGTCCCTTCCAATTCCGTTCGGGCCCGCCGGGCTCCGCCCCAAGGGCGCGCCCGGCGGCACACCCCGGAGCCTACAGATGATTTTCACGGGTGGGAACACTTTCCTGCATCATCTTGATATGAGCGCTCTTTACTTCCTGCTCACAGCGAAGGCCCGCGGCGCGCGCCCGATCAGTCGGTGAGCGGGGGGCAGTCGACCGGCGGCCCGACCACGCACGCCCCCGAGATCGGCCGGCCGGCGAGCCGGTCCTGGATCCAGGCCCACTGCACCGGCAGGCTGTTGGCGGCGCCCGCGGTGTGGCTCGCGCCGGCGCACTCGTGGTACTGCACGTCGTAGCCGGCGTCGCAGAGGCGGGGCACGTCGTCTCGGGTGGGCGCGGCGACGACCAGGTCGTCCTCTTCTGCGGTGACGATGAAGACCGGCGCGGCGTGGCCGCGGGGCACAACAGCCGACAGCAGGCTGTTCTCGCCGAGCCGGCAGCCCCAGTCGGGCAGGGCCGACCAGTCGCCGGTCGAGGCGGCCGCGATCAGGGCCGGGGTGAAGAGCTGGTCGATCGCCGTGATCGTGTCGATGGTCGGGAAGTCGCCGCAGCTCTCGCGCAGCTCGACCGGCAGGCGCTCGGCCGGGACCGGCTGCAGGACCGCCCGCAGGTCGTCGGCCCGGTACCAGTCGTCCATGCCGATGAGCACGCCGGCCAAGCCCGCGGCGGTCGGGCTCAGCCCCGCGACGCCGTGGGACGCGAGCCCGCGCAGATCGGTGGGCGGCACCACCGCCACCGTCGCGACCGTGGTGAACTCAGGAGCGTAGGCGACCTGGTAGCGGTCGGTCCACAGCGCGGCGAAGCCGCCCTCGCTGGCCCCCCAGTGGACGAGGCGGGCCGGGTCGGCGGTGGTGCCGATCGCGGCGGCCGGCCCGGCGAGCACGGCCTGCAGCGCGCGCAGGTTGTCGAGCGAGGCCAGCGCGGTGGGCTCGGCGATGATGTAGGGGTGGAGCTGGGTGGAGGCAGCGCCCCAGCCGTTCATCCCGAGGTAGTCGGGCGCGGCGACCGCGAAGCCGGCGCTGGCGAAGAGGATCGGGAAGGCGGCGCCCTCGAGGCCGACCGCGGTGGGGGCGCACGGGTCGGCGAAGCCGACGGTCGGGTGGGTCCACAGCAGGGTCGGGACCGCGCCGGCGGCCTTGGGCACGACCACAAAACCGCTGGCTTCGATGGGCTGGCCGCGATCTTGGGTCTGGTAGCGGACCCGGTAGGTGTCGACGTCGTGGGTCGCCGAGAACACGCCGGCGAGGCCCTGCGAGGCGAGCAGCGCGTTGATCGCGCCGGCGGTCAGCGAGAGGGCCGGGTCGCGCTCGGCGGCGACCAGCGCGCCCATGCCGGTGGGCGGCAGCACGGCGTGGTCGGCGCCGCAGGCCGCGGCCGGCAAGGAGAAGGCGTCTGCACCGCCGCCGCTGTCGGGCTCACCGCCGCTGTCCTGCCCGGACTTGTCGCCCGATGGGTCACCCGCGCAGGCAACCAGGGTGGTGAGGACCGCTGCGACGGGCCAAGGCCCCGGGCGGCGGGCGGGGTGGGTCGGGATCAGGGGTGCGCGCATGCGGGCTCCGGGGCAGCGGGCCGCCGCTAACCCGTCCGGGATTGCCCGCAGGCACCCGCGCTCCACGCCGCCACTGTGCGGATCCTCACCGAACCCCGCCGCGCCCTTGGGCCGCGCGGGGCGCCTGCGCCGCCGCTGCGCGGTCGCCGGCGGCCCCGGC
>JBJONS010000325.1:0-13441 GCA_046051725.1 Pseudomonadota bacterium
GGCGCCGCCGGGCCTGAGGGCGGCCCGCGGGCTCAGACCTCGAGCGCGCTCAAAAAGATCGAGTTGGTGCGCCCATCGGCGGTCACGTCGAGGTGCGCAAAACTGGCCTGCAGCATCGGGGCCAGCGCGCTGGCGCGGGCCTTGCCGGGCAGGTGAATGAGCACCATCGCGTCGCTGGCCCGCGGATCGGCGTCGAGCACGCGCGACAGCCGCTGCCACGACCGCGGGCTGGCCTCGATCACCAGGGCCTCGCCCACCGAGTCGAGGTGCAGCTCGACCCGCGCCGTGTCGTCTTCGCCGACGATCTCGACCAGCACCGGATCGGTGACGGGGATCTCGGGCGCTGTGAGCTGCTTGGCGAGCATGGCCAGGGCCAGGGTCAGGTTCATGGGGCACCGCGCAGGGGGGAGGGCCCGTCATGGCCTCGGGCCCGGCCAGTGTGCACCGCGGGCCCGGTGAGTCAACGACCAATTTCCAACCCTTAGCATCGACTTCACACCGATCACGTGCCGGACGCCGATCCGGCCCCCGCGCCTACGCATGGTCCCGGGGCGGGCCCGCCTGCCCCTCAAGGCCGCGCCCGTCCATCCCGAAGCCCGCGGTGGACCCAGGAGCCCGCATGCCCGCCGCGCCCAACGCCCCCCTCCGCCGCCCCGCGCCCCTCGCCGCGCGCGCCCTCGCGCCGCTGATCCTCGCGCCGCTGGTCCTCGCGCCGCTGGTCCTCGCGCCGCTGGCCGGCGCGACCGCCTACCGGGCGGTGCTGACCGCCGCGCAGCTCGACCAGCAGTCCACCGCCACCGTGCGGGGCGTGGTGGTCAGCCTGCGCCCCGAGGCGGTCGGCGACGGCCTCATCCAGACCATCGTCACCATCGACGTGGACGAGTCCTACCGCGGCCGGGTCGGCGAGCAGGTCGAGGTCGTGGCCCCCGGCGGCGAGCTCGAGGGCCGCCGCCTGCACATCGCCGGCGCGCCGACCTTCGCGCTGGGCGAAGAGGTGCTGGTCTTCACCCGCGGCCGCACCTTGGTCGGCTTCGGCCAAGGTGCCTTTGGCGTCGAGGGGCAGATCGCCGCCCGCACGCTGGGCAACGAGGTCGAGGGCGCGCCGATCACCCTCGACCTGCGGCAGGCCTTCGGGCGCCCAGACGAGGCCGAGATCTGCCAGCACAACCGCCTGGACGCCGACTACAACGAGGGCTGGTCCCTGCGCGGGGCCGACACCACCCGCGTCGCCCCCGGCGAAGACGCCACCTACGCGCTCACCCTGGTGAAGGGCCACGAGTACCGCCTGCAGGTCTGCGCCGACGGCGGCGCCGCGGCCCTCGGCCTCCACCTCGTCGACGAGGACGGCGTGGTGCTGTCGAAGGCCGATGGCCGGGGCCGCGAGCTCGAGCTGCGCTTCTCTCCCGCCGAGACCGGCGCCTACTACGTCGTCCTCGACGTGTCCGAGCCAGCGCCGGGCGTCCTGCGCTCGGCCGCCGCCCTGAGCGTCGAGTTCCGCTGACCGGCGGCCCGCCGCGGGCCTCAGGCCACCGGCAGGGCCTCGGCCGCGTAGAACTGGCGGCACCAGGCCCGGAAGCGCCCGACCGGGCCATCCCCCTTGGCCAGGGCCGGCGGGTGCACGTAGGCCTTGTTCTCCCAGATCTGAATGTCCTGTGACACGTCGTTCTTGTAGCCGGCGAAGGCGAAGTGGGCGATGATCTTGGCCCGCAGGCCAGCCGGCAGCAGGTGCAGCAGGCGGGCCGGGCCGGGCAGCTGGGCGTCGGGGCGCACCCACAGCACGATGCGCAGCTCGGTCTGGCCGGGCGTGGTCGGCGTCGGCAGCACGAGGTGCAGGCTGCGGATGCCGGCCTGCTTCACGTAGCTGTCGACCGTCGAGTAGCCGAGGCCGTGCACCTGGCCGGTGAACTCGGTGCGGATCGCGCCGAGGCGCAGGCCCAGCGCCTCGACCGCCCGCCCGAAGCCATACGAGACGAAGAGCCGGGGCCCATCGACGACCAGCGGCGCGTTCTCGGTCACGTCGAAGTAGCGGTGCACCACGCCGAAGTGACCCACATCCACGCTGTTCTCGGTGATCTCTTGCGGGTGGGTCCGCAGGGTCCAGGCGTGGCTGTGGGGGCCCGCGAAGCCGGCGGTCGGCAGGGTCGGCAGGGCGAAGCTCGGCGGCTGCCCCTCGGGGTGGTGCCAGGCGAAAAGCAGGCCGTTGACCTCGCAGACGGGCCAGGTCCGGGCGCGGGCCGCCCGCGGCGGCTCATGGCCGTAGGCGGTCCGCACGCAGGACCCGTCGGCGGCGAAGTCGAAGTGGTGAAAAGGGCAGCGCAGGGCCGATCCGCAGACCACGCCGCCCTTGCCCATGTGGGCGCCCATGTGCGGGCAGTAGGCGTCCATCAGCGCGGGCACGCCATCTTCGCCGCGGAACAGCACCACCTCGCGGCCCATGAACGCCTGGGTGCGCAGCTGCCCGGGGGCGAGCTCGGCGCTCAGCCCGAGGCAGAACCAGCCGATCGGGTCGAGCGGGAAGGGGAAGCGGGGGGCGAGGGTGCCAGGGGTGGCGTTCACGAGGGCTCTCCATCGGTGCGCGGGGGGCGGCGGCCGGCCACGGGGGCGTCGGCGTCCAGCGCCGCCACGAGGCGGTACAGGGCGAGGTCGGCCTCCAGATCGGCGTCGGCCTCGACTTCGGGGTCGAGCGGGTCAGGCGCGGGGGCCGGGGCAGCGGGGCGCCTCGCGGGGCCGCGGGCCCCGCGACCGGGCGCCGCCCGGGGGTTCGCGGCCGGGGCCGCTCCGCCGGGGCCCGGCCCGCGGGCCGCGCCCCGGCCGGCTCCGCCGCCCCCGCGGCCCCCTGGCGCGCGCGAGGCGGGGGCCGGCGCCGGGGCGACCGGCGGGCGCGAATCGCCGCCATCACCCTCAGGCGCGTCGTCCTCGTCGAGGCCCTCGCCCTGGCCCGCGCCAAAGGGCCCGGGGCGCAGCGCGGCGTCGTCGAGCGCCGGGCCCAGCGCCGGCCCGGGGCCGGCGGCGGGCGCGCGCCAGCCGTCGTCGAGCAGGGCCGGCAGCGGCGGTCCGTCGACCGGCAGCAGGCGGATCACCGCGCGGTCGGGCCCGAGCAGGGGGCCACCCGGCCGGTGCACCCGGTAGCGGCTGCCGGGGCCCTCGAGGAAGTGACCGTCCAGCAGGACGTCCCCGCGGCCCAGCAGGTACAGGCCCAGCTCGCGGGCGAAGGCGGCGACCGCCGCCGGGCTGGCCTCGGCGCGGGTGCGGCGGCCCATGCGGGTGCTCATGCCGGGCACGAAGGCCACCTCGAGGTCGGGCACGCCGAGAAGACCGTGCCCCACGCTGTCCACGACGGCCCAGCCCGCCGGATCGCCCACCCTGAGCACGCGCAGGCCGGCGATCAGCGCCAGCGGCACCGGCCCGGCGATGAGCGCGGCGGCGCCCTCGGCGGCGGGCAGGTCGAGCAGCAGCTCGCCCGCCGGGTGGAAGAGCAGGGGGCTGAGCGCGGCCAGCGCCCGGGCCAGCCGCAGGGCGAGGCCGGCCAGCGCGGCGTGCACGACCCGCGGCGGCGGCCCCCCGGCGCGGGGCAAGGCCCGCAGGCGCAGCACCGCTTGGTGGCCGGCGGCGGCGCCGGCCGGCAGCCCGGGGCTGTGGACCACCGCCCGGGCCAGGGCGCCGGGCGCGGGCGGCGGGCCGAACGCGCCCGCGGCGACCGCGGCGGCGAGGGCCGGCGGCCCGCCCACCCCGAGCCCGTCGGGCCAGGGCGAGGCGAGCAGGTCGACCCGGGCCCGCACCCCGCCAGCCAGTTCGACCACCACAGCGTGCTGGCCGCTCATCCAGAGGGCGGCGGCGCTGGCAGGCGGGCCGCCCTGGGCGGGGGTGGCCTCGGGCAGCGCGGCGCGCAGGGCGGCGGCGCTGGGGAGCCCGTCGAGCAGCAGGGTCGTGCAGGCGAGGGCGGCGGGGCTCATGCGGCTCCAGCGGGCGAGGCGGGCGGGGCGCCTATTGCGGGCCAGCGGCCCTGTCGGGTCCGGCGCGGGGAGGGTCCCCGCGGCGGCCGCGTGGTGTAGGCTCCGCGCCGCGCGCGTCCAGCCCCTCCCTGGGGCCGCGCCCCTGCCCAGCCGGAGCTCCCGCATGGCCCTTTTTCAGCCCGCACCCCAGACCCAGGCCGAGGTCGACGCCTCCCGCCCCCTCGACATCGGCCCCGAGCAGGTCCTCGAGATGGACGAGGCCGCCTGGTACGAGAAGGTCTACCGCGGCGAGTCGGTGCCCCAGCTCACGGTCCGCGCCGTGCTCATGGGCTCGGGCCTGGGCTTCCTCCTCGCCTTTACGAACCTCTACATCGGCCTCAAGACCGGCTGGGGCCTCGGCGTCGCGATCACGGCCTGCATCCTGTCGTATGCGATCTGGACCTTCGCCCAGAAGGTCGGCATCGCCAAGACGCCGATGACCATCCTCGAGAACAACTGCATGCAGAGCACGGCCTCGTCGGCCGGCTACGCGACCGGCGGCACGATGGTCAGCGCCATCGCCGCCCTGCTGATGCTCTCGCCGACGCCCGACAACCCGGCGGGCGCGCACCTGCCCTGGCCGGTGTTGACGGCCTGGACGTTCTTCTTGGCGATCCTGGGCACGGTCATCGCCATCCCGATGAAGCGCAACCTCATCAACCGCGAGCGGCTCAAGTTCCCCTCGGGCGTGGCGGCGGCGACCACGCTGCACTCGCTGTACTCCGAGGGCGCGGGCGCCCTGGCCAAGGCCAAGGCCCTGATGGCCTCGGCGCTGGTCGGCGCGAGCTTCCCGCTGCTGCTCGAGCTGCCGCTGCGCACCATCGTCGACGACAAGGGCGTCGAGAGCAAGGCGCCGCTGCTGCCGGCCGAGACGCACCTTTTTGACTGGCTGCCCGCCCGCGGGGTCTCGGCCACCGGCGAGGCCTTCAAGCCGTCCGACTGGACGATGGTGCTCGACAACAACCCCGTGATGATCGCCGCCGGCGCCATTGTGGGCCTGCGGGTCGCCATCTGGATGCTGCTGGGCAGCCTGCTGCTCATCTACGGCGTGGGCCCCCTGGCCTGGGAGACCGAGTGGACCTCGCCGGCCGGCGCGACCCTCCGCGCGGCCTCGGCGCCCTACAAGGCCTGGAAAGAGATCGGCCTCTGGCTCGGCGTCCCCATCTTGGTGACCAGCGGCCTGCTGTCTTTTGCCGGCCAGTGGCGCACCATCCTGCGGGCGATCCAGGGCATCATGGGCAAGAAGGCGCCCGAGCAGAAGCACGACGCGCTGGCGGCCACGGTCGAGGTCCCGACCTCGTGGTTCGCGATCGGCGGCTCGCTCGCCGCGGCCGGCGTCATCGCGGTCGGCGCCGTCTCGTTCGACATCCCCGTGCACTACGGCGTGCTGGGCGTCGGCATGACCTTCTTCCTCTCGATGGTCGCCTGCCGGGCCACCGGCGAGTCGGACATCACGCCGGTCGGCGCGATGGGCAAGCTGATGCAGCTCACCTACGGCGTGCTCATCCCCCAGAGCACCACCGCGAACCTGATGACGGCGTCGATGACGGCGTCCTCGGCGGGCGCGGCGGCCGACCTGCTCAACGATCTGAAGTCGGGCTACCTGCTCGGCGCCGACCCGCGCCGCCAGTTCCTCGCGCAGTTCATGGGCATCTTCGCCGGTACCCTGGCCACGGTCTCGGGCTTCTACCTGCTCGTGCCCGACGCGACCTACCTCAACGGGATCGAGGGCAGCGCGCCCAAGTTCCCGGCCCCGGCCGCCCAGGCCTGGAAGGCGGTGGCCGAGGTCTTCAAGATGGGCATCGAGAACATGCACCCGATGCACCAGCAGGCCATTCTGGTCGGCGGCATCATCGGCGCGATCATCGGCTTGATGGAGATGTTCGCCCCCGCCAAGCTCCGGCGCTTCTTGCCGAGCGCGACGGCCCTGGGCCTGGGCTTGATCTTGCCCTTCCAGTACCCCTTCTCGATGCTGCTCGGCGCCATCGTCGCCGCGCTCTGGACCCGGTCCAACGCCAAGCAGGCCGATGACTACATCGTGCCGCTGAGCTCGGGCATCATCGCCGGCGTCAGCATCATGGGCGTGCTGGTGGCCTTCCTCAACAACCTGATCTTGCCGGCGCTGCTCGGCTGAGCCGGGCGAGGCGCAAGCCCGCCGGGGGTCGGTCCAGGCCGCCCCCGCGGGCGGCTACTCCTCGGCGGCGGGCGGCGCGGGCCGGGGGCTCGGGCCGCGGCGGCTCCACCCGCTGCTCGCGTCGTCGGCCGGCGGCACCGGGTACTCGCCCTGGGTCGCCTCGTCCCAGTCCTGGCGCAGCTCCCACAGGGCGCGGTCCCAGCGGGCGAGCATCGGCGGGATGGCGAAGGGCACCGGCAGGGCGCCGACCTCGCGGGCGAGCCCGGTGAGCAGCGGATCGACGCCGGGCACGGGGTCGACGCTGTAGATGCCGAGGGCCGCGCCGTGCTTGTCTTGGTGCAGCAGCACGAGCGCGGCGCAGGCGCCGAGCACCTCGGGGATGGCCGCGGCCTGAAAACTGCGGGCGGGGCTGCCGCTGACCCGGTGGCCGGTCAGCAAGAACAGCAGGGCGCGCAGCTCTTCGGGCAGGCCGCCCTGGTGCGGCGGGTCGAGGTAGGCGTCGGCCAGGGGCGCGTCGACGATCGGGCGGGGCCCCTCGCTGGCCGGCGCGGGCAGGTCGTCCCGCACCAAAAAGACGTCAGCGCCGCCATCCATCGCGGCGCTCACCTCGTCTTCGGTGCGGCAGACCATGCTCCACCGGGCGTGCCAAGCGCGCAGCTGGCCGCCGGCCTCGCGGGTCGTGTAGTACTCGCAGCCCTCGGCGGCGGCGGGCACAAAGCGGGGGTGGCCCTCTTCACACCAGGCGATGAGCACGGCGTCGGGCCAGAGCGCGCGCAGGACCCGCCCCGCGCTGAGCCCCGAGAAGCGCAGGCCGCGGCGGGCGTCGCGGGCGCTGTCGTCGGAGAAGGTCGCGCCGCTGAGCGTCACCCGCGAGAGGAAGGGGCTGTCGTCGCGGGGGAAGGAGTCGATCCACCGCTCGCGGCCGCGGCAGAGCCGGCCTGGATCGGTGCAGTCGAAGTCACTCTGAGAGAAGCCGAGGGCGCGGAGCATCCGCCAGCGCTATCGCAGGCCCGCCGCGCCCACAAGCAGCGCCGGAGCGGCCCCCTGCGGTCCGCGGCGTGGTGGGCCCGGCGCGCGCGGAATACGGCGACCGACCGCCTGCCGCCCTGGACGCCCCATGCGCTCGATCTACGTCACGACGCCGATCTACTACGTCAACGACAAGCCCCACATCGGCCACGCCTACACCTCGATCGCCGCCGACGCGCTCTGCCGCTGGCACCGCCGCTGCGGCGACGACGTGTGGATGCTCACCGGCACCGACGAGCACGGGCAAAAGGTGCTGCGCAGCGCCGCTCTGCGGGGAATCAGCCCGCAAGCGCACTGTGACGAGCTCAGCGAGCACTTCCGCGCGCTGCTGCGGCTGGTCGGCGTGCAGAACGACGACTTCATCCGCACCACCGAGCCCCGCCACACCCGCGTCGTGCAGGCCGTCCTGCAGCACCTCTACGACCGCGGCGACATCTACGCGGCCGACTACGAGGGCTGGTACTCCACCGCCGCCGAGCGGTTCTGGACCGAGAAAGACCTCATCGACGGCAAGTGCCCCGACACCGGCCAGGCGGTCGAGTGGGTGACCGAGAAGAACTGGTTCTTCAAGATGGGGGCCTACGCCGACCAGCTGCGCGCGTGGATCGACGAGAACCCGGGCTTTTTGGCGCCGGCCTCGCGCAAGTCCGAGGTCGTGGGCGCGCTGCGCAAAGAGATCGGCGACCTGTGCATCAGCCGGCCCAAAGAGCGCATGTCGTGGGGCATCGAGCTGCCTTTTGACCCAGACTACGTCACCTACGTCTGGTTCGACGCGCTGCTCAACTACCTCAGCGCGGTGGGCTACCACCCCGACCCGGCCCAGCGCAGCCCCGACTTCGACCGCCGCTGGCCGGCCGCCTTCCACTTGGTCGGCAAAGACATCCTCGCCACCCACAGCATCTACTGGTCGACGATGCTGTTCGCCCTTGGTCTTCCGCCGGCCCGCTGCCTCTACGCCCACGGCTGGTGGATGGTCGAGGGCCGCAAGATGAGCAAGTCGCTCGGCAACGTGGTCGATCCGACCATGCTGGTGCGGGCCTATGGCGCCGAGCAGCTCCGCTACTTCTTGCTGCGCGAGATCCCTTTTGGGGGCGACGGCGACTTCTCGCACCAGGCCTTCTTCAACCGCACGAACGCTGACCTGGCCAACGATCTCGGCAACCTCGCCCACCGGGCGCTGTCGATGTCCGAGAAGTGGCTCGGCGGGGTCGTGCCGGCCCTCGACGCCGACACCGAGGCCGATCTGGCGCTGGGCGCCCTGGCCGCCAAGGTGGGCGAGGGCTTCGGCCCGCTGTTTGAGGCGGCCCAATTCAGCAAGGCGCTCGAGCTGCTGTGGGAGCTGGTCTCGGCCGGCAACAAGTACATCGACAGCCAAGCGCCCTGGGCGCTGAACAAGTCGGGCCAGGTCGCGCGCCTGGGCGGCGTGCTGCGCCGCAGCCTCGAGATCTGCCGCATCGCCGCGGCCCTGCTCGCGCCGATCCTGCCGTCGAAGTCCCAAGAGCTCGCCGACAAGCTCGGCCTGCCCGAGAACCCGCTGCAGCGCGTCGGATCCCTCGACGGCCTCATCGACGGGGCCCCGCTGCGCTGCGGCGAGCCCCTCTTCCCGCGGCTGCTCGAGCTGCCCGCCGAGGTCACCGCCGCGCTCAGCGCCGCCCTGGCCGAGGCCCCGCCCGAGCCGGCCCCCAAGCCCAAGAAGTCCCCCAAAACCCCGACGAGCGCCCCCATGTCTGAGACCACCGCCGCCCCCGCCGCCGAGGCCACCCCCGCCGCCGGCCCCGCCCTCATCGAGTACGACGACTTCGCCAAGATCGCGCTGCGGACCGGCCTGGTCAAAGACGCCGCCCGGCACCCCAAGGCCGACCGCCTGCTCGTGCTGACCATCGATCTCGGCGAGGCCCAGCCCCGCACCATCGTGGCGGGCCTGGCCCAGACCTACGCGCCCGAGGTGCTGGTCGGCCAGACCGTCGTGGTGGTCGCCAACCTCAAGCCGATCAAGCTGCGCGGCGTCGAGAGCCACGGCATGGTGTTGGCGGTGGGCGGCGACGCCGGCGTGCAGGCCCTGGCCACCGCCTCGGCCCCCGTCGCGCCGGGCACCGTCGTCCGCTGAGCGACCGCGGGGCGCAGGCGCCCGCCCCGGCGCCGCCCCCCGGTTCAACGCCCAAGATTTTGCACGCGCGCCGCGCGTCGCCGCCCGCACCGGCCGCGCGTGGTGTAAGTTCGCCGTCAATCAGCGCCGAAGACGATCTCCGCGCCCGCGTGGGCGCATGATCCTCCCCGGGACCGCCCGCATCGTCTCTCGGCCCCCCGACGGACCACGCCGACCACGCCGCCTGATCCCGCGCCGCGCAGCGACCGCCTCCCCCGCCGCCCCTCGGAGAACCCATGCTCAACCGGAACGCCCTGCTGCTCGCCAGCCTCGGTGTGTTTGGCATCGCCTGCAACGAGTACCAGATCAACGAGAAGACCGACGTGCAGGCGGACCTCGACGAGGATGGCGTGCCCGACATCGCGGTCGACCCGACCTCGATCGACTTCGGCGACGTGATCGCGTACGACGAGGTGGCCGCGCCGCCCGCCGAAGAGGTGGCGGTGGTCACGGTCACCAACCAGGGCGACATCGACCTGCACATCGAAGACGTCTACCTCGAAGAAGAGAGCGGCCCCTTCTCGATCGGCGCGCTGAGCAGCGTGCTCATCCAGCCGGGCGGCTCGGCCCAGCTCACGGTGACCTTCAACCCGCGCGAGGCGGGCGACCTCACCAACACGATCTTCTTTGTGTCCGATGACCCCGACGAGGGCACGGTCGAGGTGCTGCTCAACGGCACCGGCATCGCCCCGGCCATCGAGCTCAGCCCCACCGAGTACGACTTCTCGACGCTCTACGTGGGCTGCGAGGCCGAGCAGGTCTTCACGATCAGCAACGTCGGCACCGCCCCGCTCGAGGTCGGCTCGGTCGCCTGGACCACCGCCGGCGGCGTCGATCTCAACATCGACCGCAACGAGGCGGCCAACGGCCCCCTGCCCTGGACGCTCACGCCCGGCGCCGAGGTCCAGGTCGTCGTCACCGCCGCGCCGACCGACGAGGTGCCCGACCTCGCCTACATCGACGTGGCCAGCAACGACCCGCTCCGCCCCAGCGTGCGGGCCAGCATCGACGCGGCCGGTGAGCTGTTCGGCAGCACCACCGACCTGTTCGAGCAGCCCATCCGCGGCATGACCGACATCGTGTTCGCGGTCGACCGGTCCTGCTCGATGGATGACGACATCATCAACGTGCAGAACAACTTCGGCACCTTCGTCAACACGCTGGCGAGCATGGACGCGGACTACCACGTCATCGCCACCGTCGAAGACAACGGCCGCATCAACGGGCCCGATCTCTACATCGACAACAGCTTCAGCGCCTCGCAGGCCCAGGCGACCATCACCACGATGATCAACCTCGGCATGAGCTACGGCAGCAACACCGAGCGGCCGTTCATGCTGTTTGAGAGCTTCTTGGCCGAGACCCGGTCGGGCGGCTTCAACGAGGGCGCGATCCGCGAAGACGCGAAGCTCGCGCTGGTCGGCGTCTCGGACGAGCCCGAGCAGAGCGTCAACAACTACACCTACTATGTCTCGGCCTTCCAGAGCCTCAAGGCCAACCCCGACGACGTGGTCTTCCACGGCATCGGCGGAGATTGGCCCAGCGGCTGCGGCTCGGCCTCGGCGTTCACCGGCTTCTACGAGGCGACCGTCGCCACCGGCGGCCTGTTCCTCAGCATCTGCGCCACCGACTGGGGCTCGCACCTCGAGGCGCTGGCCGAGGGCTCGGCCGCCGACCTGACCAGCTTCCCGCTGACCGAGTTCCCGGTGCCCAGCACCATCGAGGTCCGCGTCGACGGCATCACGACCTCGCTGGGCTGGGAGTACAACGCCTCGCTCAACGCGATCGACTTCGAGGACGACTACGTCCCCGAGGGCGGCTCGACCATCGAGGTCAGCTACGCCCTCTACGGCGACTGCGAGGGCTAAGCCCCGGCCGCCGCCCAGCACCCGGCCCGCGCGCTTCGGCACGCGGGTCGTGTGCTTTTGGTCCACCACTGGGCCACTTCGGCGCCACCCCAAGGGGAGGAGGGGCCCCCCGCGGGCTCAGCGGGGACGGCGCCGCGCCGCGTCCGCCGCGCGCAGGGCCGCCGGGAGGGCGGCCGCCCCGACCACCGGGGCCAGGCAGCGGTCCCCGACGCAGGGGTAGGCGGCCGAGCGGCCGTCGACGGGGCCCTTTCCCTGCAGGCTGGCGGGGCCGAGGGCCGGGCGCCCCGGGCGCACCCGGGCGGTGCGCTGGCCGGGCGCGGCGTGGCGGTGCGCGGCCGCGAGCAGGGCCGCAGCGCCGGCCGCGTCGCCCTCCGCCTCGGCGATCACGACGGTCAGCGGGCCATCCTCAAGGTCGGCGAGGGTCGAGAGCAGCCAGGGGTGGCGGTCGGGCCGCAGCAGCAGCTCCTCCCCCGCCGCCCGGGCGCCCGCCCCGGCGCGCGCCGCCAGCGCCGGGTCCCCCGTCCAATCGGCGAGGGCGGCGGTGGCGGCGACCATCAGGCTGTGGGCCGAGGGGGCGTCGCCATCGCGCGGCTCGGCCACCTCGGCGAGGCGGGCGCCGGGGCCCCAGGGCTGGTCGTCCGACCGCCAGCCGCCGCCGGGCAGGCCAAAGCGGGCGTCCGCGGCCCGCCACCGGGCGAGGGCGGCGTCGATGGCCGCGCCGTCGCCGGCGGCGGCCCCCAGGCTGAGGGCGGCGAGCACCAGCGCGGCGCTGTCGCCCAGATCGGCGCGCCCGACGGCCACCTCGCCGACGCGGCTGTGCGGCCCGGGGCCCGGGTCGGCCAGCAGGCGCGCCCCGCAGCGGGCGCCGGCGGCCACCGCAGCGGGCTCGTCGAGGGCGAGGCCGGCCTCGACCAGCAGCTGGACGGCCAAGGCGTTGGGCAGCACGAGCTCGGCGGGGTCGAGCGCGGGCTGCGGCCGCCGGGCCCGCGCGGCCAAGAGGCGCGCCCGCAGCGGCGCCTGCGCGGGATCGAGCAGCAGCGCGCCGTTGAGCACCGCTCGATCGCCGAGGGTCGCGCCGAGCGCCCAGCCCGGCGAAGGGTCCGGGGCGGCCGCGGCGGCCAGCTCGGCGGGGGTCCAGGTGTAGGCGGCGCCCTCGCCCGCGCCGCCCGCCCCGCTGTCGGCGTCGAGGCCCGCCCCGAAACAGCCCGAGGGCAGCAGCAGGGGGCCCTGAAGGAAGGCCAGCACCCCGCGCAGCGCCGCCTCGGCCACGCCGTCCTCGGCGAGGCCCGCGGTGATCACGTCGAGCAGGATGTCGCCCAGCACGACGTTCTCCAGCAGCATCTTCTCAAAATGCGGGGTCTGCCAGGCGTCGACGGTGTAGCGGTGAAAGCCGCCGGCCAGCGGGTCCATCAGGCCGCCGCGGGTCCAGGCCGCCACGCTGCGCCGCAGCGCCGCCGCCGCCCCGGCCTCTCCGCGGCGGGCCTCGGCGACCAGCAGGGCCGGCGCCAGCCCGGCGGGGAAGCGCCGGGCCCCGCGCCGCCCGCCGGCGACCGGGTCCTCGGTGTCCAGCACCCGCCGCAGCGCCTCGGCCCGCAGCGCGGCTGCGTCGACCGCAGCCAGCGGGGCGGGCGGGCGCAGGCCCTCCTCGACCGCGTCGACCAGGGCGGCGCCGCGGGCCCGCTTCTCGGGCACCGCCCCTTCGGCGGCGAGGCCCCGCAGCACGGTGATCAGGCCCAGGCTCCCCGGACCGCGGTCGCCGTCGCGGGCGGGCAGGTAGGCGCCGCCCCACAGCGGCTCGCCCTCGGGGCTGAGCACGAGGTGGGCGGGCCAGCCGGCGGGGGCGCCCAGCCCGGCGAGCAGGTGCAAGGCCCAGCGGTCGACGCCGGGGCGCTCTTGGCGGTCGACCTTGACCGCGACGAAGCCGCGGTTGACCAGGGCGGCGACCTCGAGGTCATCCCAGCTCTCGGCCTCCATCACGTGGCACCAGTGGCAGGTCGCGTAGCCCACGCTGACCAGGACGAGCTTGCGGGTCGCCCGGGCCTCGGCCCAGGCCTCCTCTCCCCAGGGCCGCCAGTCGACCGGCAGGTGCGCGTGCTGGCGGAGGTAGGGGCTCTCTTCAAAGATCATGCGGTTGACGAAGCGTGGCCCGCCATCGGACCGCAGGTGGGCCGTCCGCAGGGGGGCCGGACGGGCCGCGGCCGCCGCCCACCGCGCGGCCTCGTCGGCGGCGGGGCCGTCGCGGCCGGGCAGGGTGGTGGTGCCCTGGGCCCGC
>JBJONS010000326.1:0-2883 GCA_046051725.1 Pseudomonadota bacterium
GAGGCGGCGCGGGGCATCGAGTCGGCGGTCTATGGCGGCGAGCACGCGCTCAACGAGCTGCTGTCGCTCGCGATGCAGAACGTGCAAGAGGTCGAGAACGCCCAAGAGTCCAAGGACTGGCGCCAGATCTCCTCGGTGATCGACACCGAGATCACCCGCCTGCAGAACCTCAAGCCGTCCGACGGCTTCGTCACCGGCATCTCGACCGGGTTCATCGATCTGGACAAGATGTTGTCCGGCTTTCACAAGACCGACCTGCTCATCCTCGCGGCCCGGCCGGCGATGGGCAAGACCGCCTTCGCGCTGAACCTGTGCCGCAACGTCGCCCAGCAGGGGCACGGCGTCGGGATCTTCAGCCTCGAGATGGGTGCTGAGCAGCTGGTCACCCGCATGTTGGTGAGCCAGGCGCGGGTCTCGGCGAGCAAGGTCCGCCGCGGCCAGCTCGACATGACCGACTGGGACCGCCTGATTGAGGCCAGCAATCAGCTGTACCACCTGCAGGTCCACATCGACGACACGCCTGGGATCAACATCCTGCAGCTGTCGGCCAAGGCGCGGCGCCTCAAGAAGCGCTGCCCGTCGCTGGCGCTGATCGTGGTCGACTACATCGGCCTCATGAACGGCGAGCCGGGCGTGAGCCGCCAAGAGCAGGTGGCCGCCTCGAGCCGCGGCCTCAAGGGCCTGGCGAAAGAGCTGAACATCACGGTGATCGCGCTGTCGCAGCTCAACCGGGCCGTCGAGAACCGGACCCCCCAGACCCCGATCATGGCCGACCTCCGGGAGTCCGGGAGCATCGAGCAGGACGCCGACATCATCATGTTCATCTACCGCGAGGAGTACTACAACAAAGAGAACCCCTCCCGTCCCGGCGAGGCCGACATCATCATCGCCAAGCACCGGAACGGTGAGACCGGGACGGTCGCCCTGTCCTTTCAGGGCGAGCTGACGTTGTTCGGCAACCTCGCGCGCAACACCGAGGGCTACCTGTGATCGCCGCGGCGCTGCTCCTGGTCGGGCAGGCCTGGGCCATCGATGGGAACGACCGCCTGCAGGTAGTCCTCAGCACCGGCGAGCAGGTTGAGGGCTGGTTCTACCGCTACGAGGACGGCCAGCTCGTGCTCAGCGGCGAGGGGCGGCTGGTCTCGGTCTGGGAGGGCGCGCTGGGCAGCGTGGTCCGCAACGGCGCCCCGATGAGCCGCGACGCGCTCCATCTCGAGCTGATCGCGGCCGAGGCCCGGGTTCGGGCCGCGGCGGCCGGGCCGACGCCCCACCCCGCGGCGGTCACCGCGGCCAGCGTGGCCTGGGCGGGCGCGGGCCCGGCCCTGCTCGGGGATCGGCGCCAGGCGATCTGGCTGTCCGTGGCCGAGGCGGCCCTGTTGACGGGCGCGGCATACGGGGCGTTCTCGGCTGAGTCTTGGAACGTCATCGTGCCGATGGTCGGGGTCGACGTGGCGCTGCACGGCTGGGCTGCCCGCGACGCCCGCCGGCGGGCCCTGACCCTCCGCCGCCGCCAGGCCGGACTGTCGGCAGAGCGCCCAGACGGCGCGCTCCAGATCCTCCACTTGGGCCCGCGGGCGCCCGCAGCGCCGCGCGCCGCTGGGCCCGCGCCGTCGGGCGCCGACGCGCCGCCCCCCGTCGACAAGATCACTCCGTGATCCGCCTGTCGAGAACGGCGCCTTCGGCTTGCGCGGAATAGAGACCGCGCGGTCCCCCTCCTCGGTCGCCCTCGCCCGCCCCGCGCTGGTGTAGAACGGTCCGGCAATCCAGCGGTCCCCGTCGGGGCCCATGATCCCTCTCCCAGCCGCGTCCGCTTCGGCCGGGCCAGCACAGGAGTCTGCCTCACCATGCAGATGGAAGCGCTGCACAGCACCTTCAGCGGCCTCGTTGGCAAGTACGCGCAGCATCGCGAGTACATCCGCCGCGCCCAGGCCCAGGCCCACAAGTTCACCTCTGGCGTCGTCCAAAAGGTGATCCTTGACCACGAGATCCAGGCGTCCAAGGTCGCAGACGAGCTGCTGCCCTTGGTCCCCTCGCTCGAGGACACCATCGACGATCTCGCCGCCCAGCAGCGGCAGATCACCGCGGACAAGGCCGCGAGCGACGAGCGCTTTCAAGAGCTTGAGCTCCGTCTCGCCATCGCTGAGCTCCCCGAGGACGAGTTCGAGCTCGCCGCCGCCGATCTCCGCGCTGAGCTCGACGCCGCGAACAGCCGCTTGGCTGCGCTCGAGTCCGACCGCGAGCGCTTCTCCGGCCTGCTGACCCAGTGGGTCAGCCTCGCTGGCGAGGGCGGTCAGCACGACGGGACCCGCGGCGCCGGCGCGCCTGCGCCGGTGATCGACGAGGCCCCGGCGGTCGAGGCCGCCCCGGTCGAAGAGCCGGTCTCCGCGGCGATCACGACCCCGCAGCCCATTGAGGAGGCGGAGGAGGACGTTTCTTTTGACGAGGAGCCCGAGCAGGCGGCCGCCACCCCGGCCGTTGAGGAGCTCTCCGCCGAAGAGCCCGAGCCCGTGGTCTCCGAAGATGATGGTCGGTACAGCTCCACGGGCGCCTTCACCGAGGACGTGAGCGCGGTCTACGGCGGCGAGCCCGAGGCTCCGCCCAGCGAGGAGTCCGAGCCCCTCGAAGCGGCGGACGCCGCTTTCGACGTCGGCTTTGAAGAAGAGCCCTCGCGCCCCGCGCCCCCGGTGGTCGACGACAGCCAGGACGAGATCGGCATCGATCTCGACGTGGCCGAAGAGCCCGCCGCGCCGGCGCCCGTCGCCGACGAGGGCCGCCGCGCCCTGCTCCTCTACCAAGAGGGCACCGCCGAAGAGCAGATCTACCCGTTCACGGGCGAGGTCCTCACGATCGGCCGCGGCCGGGACAACGACATCCAGATCAAGA
>JBJONS010000327.1:0-8181 GCA_046051725.1 Pseudomonadota bacterium
CTCCGAGGCCGACCACGCCGACCGCCCCGAGCCCGGCGCTCGACCAGCGCGCGCCGCCGGGCACCGCGCCGGCGCTCATGCCCACCGAGACCCGGTGGCCCTTGCGCGGGAACAGCGTGTCGGTGCGGGTCTCGTGCGAGAGGCCGGCCCAGCCGCCCCAGGCGAGGTCCCCGCCGGCCGTGCTGCGAAAGGACGGGTCGAGCAGCGTCGGCCCGCCGCCCACCGACAGCCGCAGCGGGCGGTTCCGGTGGTCTTGCAGATCGCCGAGGCTGCGGACGTAGCCGAGGTCGAGGCCGAGCAGGTCGCGGGGGCTGGTCGACAGCGAGCCGAGGTACAGGTTGTGCGTGTCAAACTGCCGGCGCATCGCCACGTTCGCCTCGGCGGTGATCCGACCGATGCTCAGCGCCAGCTCGCTCGGGAAGAAGGCGAAGGTCGGCGTCCAGCGCCGGGGCCAGCGGTCATCGGCCCGGCTCTCTTGGCGCTCGTCGCCGGTCGGGTCGAGCTGCACGGTGGCCGCCCCGGCGGGCAGGGGCAAGCGGGTGGTCGAGGGGCCGGCCGGCGCCTCCCAGACGGGGGTGGTCCGCCCGTCGGGCGCGTCGATCTGCACCGCGATCTGGCTCGGGGGCAGGGTGTCGGGGCCCTCCCGGCGCAGCTCCGCCACGCGGGCCTCGGGCGGGCCCTCCACCGCGAGGCGCAGGTTGCCCACCGGCGGCACCTCGGCCCAGGCCTCGAGCCGACCGGCGGGACCGCCGGACACCTCGGCGGCGAGGGCGGGGTCGGCGCCGGCGAGCAGCAGCAGGCCCAGCCGCTGGGCCTCGGGCAGGCCGTCGGCGCGCACGACCCGGCGGGCGAGGCTCACCGGCGGCGCGCGGGGGTGCAGCAGGGTGCCAAGCTGCTCGGCGGCCCGGTCGCCGGGCCAGGCCTCACCGGTGATGTCGGTGAAAAAGGGCAGCCGGCCGTCATAGAGCAGCTGGTCGACCTCGGGGATCCACGCCGCCCAGCGCAGCGAGGCGTGCAGATCGCGGGCGTCGGCCCCGCCGGCGTCGAGCAGGGCCGCCCCCACCGCGGCCCAGTAGGGGTCAGGGTTCTCGCTGGCCGCCGCGATCAGCGCCCGGCGGACCGCGGGCGCGTGAAAGGTCCACAAGCCGAGGTTGACCCGGAAGGCCCGGTCGCTCAGAAAGACCATCCCCGGTGCGCTCTGGGCGAGCGAGCGCCGGTCGGACGTGTCGACCACCAAGAGCGGGCCCTGCAGGGTCGACGCCAGCGGGGCGAGGGCCGGCCCGGCGACCGCGGCGAGGCGCGCGGCCCGGCGGGGGCGGCGCAGGCCGCGCTCGACCAGCACCAGCTCGAGCTCGCCCGCGCGCAGGTGCGCGACCCGGGCCCGCGGAAGGGCGGCCAGCGCGAGGTGCTGCGCCTCGCCGGTCCAGCTCAGCTCGTCCTCGCCGATGACGCCGTTGAGCACGCCGACGACTCCCGGCGGCAGGCGCAGGTGCACCTCCCAGCGCACCGGCACCGGCGCCCCGTCCCGCACCGGCTGGGGGTGCCAGAAGCCGTTGAGGAAGAGCCCGCGGCCCGGCACGAGGCCGGCGGCGTTGCTCCGCGCCGGCAGCAGCGCGACGAAGCGGCGGTCGGGCCCCGCCTCGGGCGTCTGGCGCACCCAGCCCTGCTGCACGCCCATCGGGAAGGTGGCCCGGCGGAGCTGGTCGTCCTCGGGCACCGGCAGGGCCGCGAGCGCGTCGATGAGGGTGATCCCCTCAAGGTCGGCCGGGTCGTCGGCGCGCAGGTACAGGGCGCCGCTGATGCCGCGCAGGCTCGGGTGCAGCGTGGCCTCGACCACCACCGTGGGCACCCCGGCGTGGGCCGGGGTCAGCAGCGCCCAGAGCAGCGTCAGGCTCAGCAGAAGGGCGCGCATCATCCCGCCCGGGCGCCGCGAGGGCGCGGCGGCGTCACCGCAGCGCTCGGCTCAGTAGGCGTAGCCGATGCCGACGGTGACCCCGGGGGTGAGCCGGTCTTTGGTGGTCGTGAGCACCGTCGCCGCTTGCAGCAGCACGTCGCCGCTCTGCATGCGCGTGCCGACGTGGATCGTCGCCGGCGAGAAGCCCTCGGCGAAGGCGTCGCTGTTCTTGAAGCCGCTGACCGCGCGCACGCCGAGCGCCTCTTGGTCCTCGGCGCTCATGCGGGGCGTGCCCTTGATCTTGAGCCAGCCGGCGCCGAGGTAAGGCGAGAACTTGGCCGAGTTCAAGCCCTTGCTGCGCCCGAAGGGCACGGTGTACCCGACGGTGAACGAGGTGTCCATGACGCCGAGGTCGAGCTCTTCGTTGCCGACGAGGCCGGTCCAGCCCACCTGCACGGTCAGGTCGGGGAACTGGCGGTAGCCCTCGAGCATGCCCCAGCGGCCAAAGGCGCCGAAGGTGGTCTGGCTGCTGCCCGCCACGTAGCCGAGCGTCGCGCCGCCCTCGAGGCCCATCGGCAGGCCCTTGCGCAGGGTCAGCGAGGGCACCGTGACGGTGCCGCTCGGGTCGCCCTCGGCGTGCACGCGCTCCCACGGCGCGCCCTGCAGGTCGCCGTCTTCGCCGTCGTCGATCCAGGCGACGCCGCCGTTGAGCGTCAGATCAAAGCCGTGCAGGCCGCTCGTGCGGGCGGTCGACGGCTTGTTGGCGATGGCCGCGCCGAGCTCGCGCACGACGGTCTCGTAGGCCCCGCGCTGGGCCGTCGGGTCGGTGACCGCGTTGCCGTCGAACGACGCGAGCTGGCTGAGGCGGACGTCGTTGGGCCAGCCCGCCAGCGCCTCGGCCGGGCCGAGCGCGACGAGGGCGGCGAGGCCCAGGCCAGCGCGGCGAGCGAGGGAGCTGCGGGGGGAGCAGGGGAGCGTCATGGGCCAGGGCCTCCGGTCGGCCGGGATGGTATCGAATGCCGCCAAACAAGTACAGCGGCCGGCGGAGATGGGTCGAGGATGACGCGCTGTGGGTCGCTCTGCGCGTGCCCTCCGGTCGGGAACCGCGGCGCGCGCCGGTGCACCCGCCGTTTTCCTCCGCGCCCGGCCCCCAGCTCAGCCCTGCGCGCCGGCCTGGGCCCGGGCCTTGGCCAGCTTGTCGGCGTCAAAGCCGGTGTCCTCGGCGTCGTTGATCCAGGCGTAGTCGACCTGAACGCCGTCCACCTCGGTAAAGGCGGGGCGCCAGCCCGGCTTGCGCACCCACATAAACGCCCCGCCCCACAGCGTGGCGGCCTCGGCGGCGATGAAGCCGAGCGCGCCGCTGAGCACGGCCTGCGCGACCCCGCCGAGCTGGTTGCTCAGCAGGATGCTCTGGAAGGCCTCGCGGGCGCCCTCGCCGGCGATGGTCGGCGAGAACAGCGTGCCGAGGATCTGGATGGTCGAGCCGAAGGTGATCGGCCAGAACTGCGCGGTGGTCACGCCGATCGCCAAGGCGGTGAAGTAGTAGACGACCGCCGTGGTGAAGTGGGTGACGAACTTGGCGAACAGCACGCCCATCAGCAGGCCGACCTTGCCGCGGTAGCTGCCGACCGCGCCCTTGAACTGCCCGAGAACGCCGAGCACCTTGCCCTTGACCTTGGCCAGCGGGCCGACGAGCACCACGCCGCCGATGCGCTCGACCAGGGTCATCAGCAGCTGGATGATCGTCGGCCAGACCAGGCCGACGATGACCACGCTGCACACGCCGCCGGCGATGACGCCGATGGCCGCGGCGAGCAGGGGCGCCTTCTCGGGGTGCCCCGCCTTCTGCATGACGTCGACCAGCACCTGGTAGCCAAAGGGCATGGTCAGCAGCATGCCGAGGAAGAGCCCGGTCACGCCGACGAACTTCTCGAGCGTCTTGGCGGTGATGGCCCGGGTCCACTGGTTGCTGTACTTGCCGGCGTCGTAGAGCGTGTAGCCGTCGAGGCCGATGGTCGACGGCAAGAAGGTGCCGATGAACCGGCCAATCAAGAAGCTGGTCATGATCTTCGACCAGAAGGGGAAGCGGACCCCCTGGCCGACCAGCAGCAGGTGCCAGCCGTAGGCCGAGCTGATGACGCCGACGAACTTGACCGCCATGGCGATCAGCGCGTAGGTGACGAAGGTCTGCCCATCGACCTGGTCGATGTAGTTGACGATGGCGTCGTAGACCGGCAGGTACTCGGGCGTGCCATCGGCGGCCTTGCCGACCTCGACCCGGTGCCGCAGCAGGGCCATGCAGCCGGCGACGGTGAACGCGATCTTGGCGAAGCCATCGGGCCCGCCGCGCTTCGCAGCGGGCAGCTTGGACCGCCCGATGAAGTAGGTCGCGGCGGTGACCACGAGCAAGAGCATGGCCTTGAGGCCGAGGCTCCCGGTCCAGGCGAGGCCGCTGAGCCCCAAGAAGCCAGCGGCAGAGATGGCGATGAGGCCCCAGGCCATGCGCGCTCCCGAGCGGCCCCACGGCGTGCAGGGCGTCGTTTTCGAAGAGTAGGGTCGGGCCCGGCGCGCGCAGCGGCGCCCGGGCGGCGGCCGGCATTTACCCCACGCCCCGCGCGGTGTCAGGCTCCGCGTCGACGTTCAGCCGCCGATGCGGGTCATGACGCCTTCGAAGGGCACGCCGCCCTGCAGCTGGGCCTCATGCCCCTCGGGCTTCTGCATCACCATCGCCCGCACCGCTTCGGCCAGGCTCAGGTCGTCGGCGCCCGCCCGCAGCAGGTCGCGCAGCGAGGGCGTGTCGTCGTGGGCGAGGCAGGTGCGCAGGTGGCCGTCGCTCTGCAGGCGCAGGCGGTTGCAGGTCGCGCAGAAGTGCTCGGACAGCGCGCTGATGAAGCCGACGCGCAGCGCGGTGCCCTCGACGAGGTAGCTGCGCGCCGGGCCTGGCGCCGCCCCCTCGCGGGGCAGCGGGCGCAGGGGGTAGCGGGCGCTGATGCGCTGCCGCAGAGTGGCCGAGGGCACGCTCTGGTGCCAGCGGGCGTCAAAGGGCATGTACTCGATGAACCGCAGCTCGACCTCAGGCGCGCGCTCGCGGGCGTACTCGACCAGATCAAGCACCTCGTCGTCATTCTCGCCGCCGATGATCACGGCGTTGAGCTTGATCGGCAGCAGGCCGGCGGCCCGCGCCGCCTCGATGCCCCGCAGCACCCGCGCGAGCTCGCCGCCCCGGGTCAGGCGCGCGAACCGGGCCGGGTCGAGGCTGTCGATGCTGACGTTGACCCGGGTGAGGCCGGCGGCGGCGAGGCGGGGGGCCAGCCGCTCGAGGTTGTGGCCGTTGGTGGTCATCGCGAGGTCGCGCAGGCCCCGGTGCGCGGCGATGGCCCGCACCAGCGCCTCGATGTCGGCGCGGACGGTCGGCTCCCCGCCGGTCAGGCGCAGCTTCTGCACGCCGAGCGCCGCGAAGACGCCGGCCAGCCGGCCGATCTCTTCATAGGTGAGCAGCTCGGCCTTGGGCATCCACGACAGGCCCTCGGCCGGCATGCAGTAGACGCAGCGGAAGTTGCAGCGGTCCGTGACGCTGACCCGCAGGTAGGTGTGCTGCCGACCAAAGCGGTCGAGCAGCGGCCCACCCCGGCGGATGGCCGCGTGCGCGGGGCCGCCCGCGTCGTTCACAGGCCGAGGGCCTCGGCGACCAGCGCGCCCACGTCGGCCCAGGGGCGGCTGTGGGCGTCGTCGCGCAGCGCGACCGGCTTGCCGAGATCGCCGCCCTCACGAACCTCTTCGTCAAGCGGCATCATGGCGAGCAGGGGCACCTCGAAGGTGTCGGCGGTCTGCTGGCCGCCGCCCCGCCCAAAAGGCCGCAGCACGCTGCCGTCGGGCAGGGGCAGGAAGCTCATGTTCTCGACCACGCCGAGCACCGGCACGTTGAGCTTGCGGAACATCTCGACGCCGCGCATGGCGTCGATCACGGCGACCTGCTGCGGGGTGGTGACGATCAGCGCGCCGGCGAGGTCGACGGCCTGGATCATCGTGAGCTGGGCGTCGCCGGTGCCCGGCGGCAGGTCGATGATCAGCAGGTCGAGCGGGTTCCAGTCGACCTCTTGCAGGAACTGGCGCACCACGCCCATCACCATCGGGCCGCGCCAGATCACCGGCTCGCGCTCGTCGACGAGGAAGCCGATCGACATGCACTTGACCCCGTGGGCCAGCAGCGGGACGATCTTCTTGTCGTCGTTGGCGAACGGCTTGCCGCTCACGCCCATCATCAGGGGCAGGCTGGGCCCGTAGATGTCGGCGTCCATCAGGCCGATCCGCAGGCCGCGGCGGGCCAGGGCCACGGCGAGGTTGGTCGCCACGGTCGACTTGCCGACGCCGCCCTTGCCGCTGGCCACGGCGATGATGTGCTTGACGCCGTTCAGGGGCTGCTTGACGATCGGGCCGCCGTGCGGGCCCATGCCGGGGCCGCTCATGCCGGCGACCGGGTCCTTCTTCTTGCCGCCGGCCGCCGGCGCGCCCTGCGCGTGGTCGTGGCCGTGGTCGTGGGCCTGGCCATGCGCGTGGCTGTGGCTGTGGTCGTGGGCGCGGTGCTCGGGCGCCACGCCGGGCAGCGGTCGGGGCGCGGCCGGCGGAGCGTCGTCCACCACGCTCATCTGGATGACCACCTGGCCTTTCCAGCCCACCGCCTCGATCTGGCGGAGCAGGCCGCCCTTGAGCTTCTCGCGGTCCTCGGCGCTGTGGGCGCGGCTGGTCTTGAGCGTGAAGCGGAGGGTGTCGCCCTCGACCCGCCCGCCCTCGATGAGGCGGGCCATCCAGGCGCTGCGCCCGCTGCGGGGATCACGGACCCGCGTGGCGGCGGGCTCCAAAATGGCGTTGGCGTCGGCCCCCTCGGCGTTGGGGGGCTGCTGCTGCGAAGACATCCTGCTCCTCTCGTGGCCCGGCGGGGCCGCGGGGGCGGCCTAACGCCGTGGCGGGCCCTGTCCGGGTCCGGCGCTCAGCGCTGCGACCACTCGAGGCAGAGGCTGGCGATCGCCTGGCCCGGCGTGCCCATCGGGCTCGAGTGCCGGCCGTCCCAGCGGAAGACCCGCCCGGCCCGCAGCAGCCACACCGCCGCCGCCTCGCGGGCAAAGAAGGAGCCCCCCTCGGGATCAGCCTGCCCCAGCAGCTCTTCGCTGAGCGCCCCCGCCGGATCGCCGCGCATCGGCATGCCGGGGAGCGCCCGGTCGCCGGCCACCCCCACCACCCGCGGGTGGCGGTGCAAGGCGCGGAGCACGAGGCCCTCGGGCTCGTCGGCCTCAGAGATCAGCAGCACCTTGGCGTGCGGGCTGCGCAGATCGGGGAAGCCGGCGAGCACCCAGCCCTCCCCCTCGGCGTCGGTGGCCCGGCGCAGCTCGCCGGCCAGCTCGAGCACGTTGCGGGCCGGCGCGAGGCGGTCGAGGGCCGGCGGCAGGGGGGCCCGGGCCCCGAGCTGCAGGCCCAGCGCGCCCATCGCGCGGTGCCAAGCGCCCTCGACCGGGCCCTCGGTCGAGGTGGGCGGCTCGGCGGCGCCGACCGTGCGCGCGTCGACCGAGAAGGCCTGGGTGGCGTCCTCATCGGGGGCGAGGCCGGCGAGTGTGGGCGCGGGCACCAGCGTCGGCGAGCTGCCCGGGATGAGCAGGGGCGCGGCCGCCGCGCCGGCCAGCGCGGCCGCGGCGGCGAAGCGGGGCTGGATCAGGTCGGCGAAGACGTCGTCGAGCAGGGCGGGCCGGTCGGGCAGCGCGATGACCAGGCTGCCCTTGATCCAGCCGGCGCCGATCACCACAAAGGCGGCCTGCGGGCCGATCCGGGTGGTCAGCAGCGCCCGCAGGCGCTCGCCCACCCCGGGCAGGGCCTGGGCCTCGGTGCGGGCCAGCACGGCGGCGGGCGGGCGGTCGGCGTCGGGGCAGACCACCACGATCACGTCGTCCACGCCGGCCTGGGCGTCGATCACCGCCAGCGGGTCGGCGCCCTCGCGCACGGTCGGGTCGAGCGGGGCGGGCGCGGCCAGCCACGCGGGGCGAGGGCGGCCCGCCGGCAGGGCGAGGGTGAGGGTGGGCGCGCCGGGGGACAGGGGCGTGGTCATGGGGCTCTCTCGCAGTGCCGCCAGGATCCCACAGGCGGCCGGCCGCTGCGCGGCGGGCGGCCAGAGCGGCGGCCCCGGCGTCGGCTTCGGGGCGTGGGCCCGGCGCGGTCGGCGGTGCGGCGGCGCTCAGCTGGGGCCGACCGCGCCGCGCAGGGCGCCCGCCGCGGCGAGGTCGGCGGGGGTGTTGAGGTTC